>CAUZJA010000135.1:0-7794 GCA_963579925.1 Dehalococcoidia bacterium
AAGCTTCTTCAACTCTGCGCTGAGGTACTGACCGTACACAGCAACCCTCATCGGTGCCTGGCGACCTCGTCGGCCACGGACCGCCCGGGATTCATCACGCTGTCGGCGTCTTGATTCGCGAGCTGCGGCTTCACCGGAGCCAACGGAGGGCCCGCTGTCCTCACTGGCTACATCCTCGGAATCGCCATCACCAATCTGCTCTTCGGAATCCATGAAGACGTTTGGTGTCGACTCACGGCGCGAAGACTTGCGGTTGAAGTTGATCTTGGTTCGGCGGGATTTTCGAGGCATTTATATCTAAATCAGCTATCTGAACGCAGGTGGCCTACTGAGTGCAGATCTCTTGCTAGAGGAACCACAATTTCAGCCGCGCGTTCGATTGATATTTCGGAAGTGTTAATCATCACATGATACAAGAAGGGATCGATGGGAGTTGTATCAAAGGCCTTCTCAAAATAGACCAGCTGGGCGTGATCAGCGTGTGTGACGAAATCGTCGGCTTCGTCCAGCGTCAGGTTTTCCCTACCCATGATGCGCTTGACCCGGACATCTCGGTCTGACACCAGGCCAACTCGCAGGGCGCTTGGAACATCCCGCAGAATCGCTGGTCCACCACGGCTCACTATGACCACGCTTCCATCTTCAGCAATGTCTCTGATGACTTCTCGAGTCGACTCAATAAAGTGCGATTGATCGACCTCACTCGGAGATGTAATCACGGAATCCAGATCTTTATAGGACTGGGAAAGCAGGTTGTCGATTCCGGGGCCAAAGTAGGGGTCGCCCCCCGTGCCAGCCACAGCTGATCGTTCAAGCATTCTTTGAACCAACGCCGCAAGACGGTTGACAACGCCAGTCGGTCTACGCTCGGTTTCAGAAATCGCTTGAACCGTCGCACCTACTTTTCGTGCGATCTCAGCAAGCATCAGACGATCGATACTGTCGATCTCTAGTTGGTCTGCGACCAGATGCGCCAGATCTGGAGCCAGAGATCCGGCTCTTCCTTCAATAGCTACAACAGGCATGGTTTACCTCCCCGACTTCCGCACAGCATAACGGATGGGCTCAAATTGCTCTTGGGTGAGCCTTATCGTACTCGGCCTGAACGTAAGTATCGGTGAGGTGCGTGTATATCTGGGTAGTTGCGATGCTGGCGTGGCCAAGCAGTTCCTGAACGTGCCGAAGTGTGGCGCCACCATGAAGCAGGTGCGTGGCGAAGCTGTGGCGCAACGTATGCGGGGTGACATTGCTATCAATACCTGCCAGCAATGCGTACTTCTTCAATCGCAGCCAGAATGCCTGCCGAGTCAGCCGATCGCCACGTCGGTTCAGAAACAGCGCTGTGTTGCGATCGTCCCGCAATGTCTCACTCCTGTCATTGGAGATATACGCGCCAACCAGCGAAATCGCTTCTTCGTAGAGAGGAACAATGCGTTCCTTCGATCCTTTGCCCATGCAGCGAACCGTCATAGTCTCAAAATCAATATCGTTGATGTTCAGGCCTACCAACTCGCTAACACGCAAGCCGGCCGCGTACATCAGTTCAAACATTGCAGCATCACGTGCAGCCTCAGCGCCGGACGTTTCTCCTACGGCGCGTAGCAGCGATTCCACCTGTTCAGGCGTGATTGCCTTTGGGAGCGTTCGGCCGGGGCGGGGAGACCTGAATGTCTCCATTGGGTTGGTGTCTACGATGCCTTCCGCACGCAAAAATCGAAACAAGGACTTGAGAGACGCGACTTTGCGAGCCCGGGTGGACTTGGAGTACCCGCGTTCGTCCAGATCTTCCAGATATCCAGAAATGACCTCTGGCCCAATCTCAGTCCATTCGATATTCGGATGAGCGCTTTCTGCCCAGCTCAAGAATGATCCAAGGTCGTTGGTATACGCGTTCAAGGTGTTGGGTGACGCGCCTTTTTCAACGCTCAGGTAGTTGAGGAAGGTCTCAATATCGGTATGTGTGGCAGCGGCCATACGACCGTCTCCAACTTCGCTTTTTGGAAGGAGTTTGGCGGGGGAATATCACTCAGCCTAGCATGCAGGATTCTATTCCTTCACGACTGTTGCGAGGCTGATTTGAGAGGGACGGGTTCACCCCTACGGCTGGGATGGACTAATCTTGGGTTGCCACCCGTATAAGTGGCTACCTACAATCGGTTCTAACCCCACCACGAATGAGCTGTATCAAACCAATGTGCTCCCAGAATCTTTGCGCATACCAGTGGGAACAATCCGACACGAAATCACCGGCCGCGAATAGGCAGTAAATGATCGAAATTCCGTTCGACCCGAATATCTTTAACAGTGGAAGCTTCACGCTTAGCTGGCACGGCTTTATGAGCTTCATTGCCGTCGGTGGCGCTGTCTATCTGGTTGGCCGCTGGGCGAAGAAAGGCGGTATCGACCCTGATGTGGTGTACAACGTCGCAGTATTCGGCATCATTGGCGGGATACTGGGCGCTCGGCTCGTTCACGTTGCCGACAACTGGGATTTCTACTCTGCCAACCCCGGCAATATATTTCAGGTCTGGGCTGGTGGCATCGGGCTATGGGGCGGTATTCTCGGTGGCTGGTTGGGAGCTATGGCCTACGCCGTAGTCAACAACAGAATTACCAAAGATCCCAATATGAAAGTCCCAATTGGACGACTCATGGATCTGACCGCTCCAGCCATCCTGATCGCGCAAGCCATCGGCAGGGTGGGGGACCTCATCAACGGCGAGCACTGGAGCAAGGCGACAGACCTGCCGTGGGGCTGGGTATTTACTAATTTCAGTAGCCCCGGTTTCCAGGGTCCGCCATCCAGTCGAACAGACATTGCCTGGGATCCAACGCAAGCCACGCATCCGACAGCCGCGTACGAACTAATCGGCGATCTCTTGCTGTTCCTGGTGGTGTGGAAACTGCGAGGCAAGCTCATCCCGCACGGCGCGCTCTGGATGGTCTATCTCACGCTCTACTCAATAATGCGTTTCACGATCCAGTTCCTTCGGGTCGACGAAGTAAAGGTCTGGGGGCTCCAGGAAGCTCACTTCATCGCCTTGATCTCAGTCGCAGTGACCGTTCCATGGATGGTGATGTTCCTCCGTTGGAAGCGTCGCTCGTCCGATGACGACACACCAGATGAGACAACATCAGGTAGCGGCGGCAGGCGACGTCGACGACGAAGAGCGACCGCCTAGGGGAAATGGTCCCCGCGGCCTTGCCGCCAGTATCAGCTCCGCTGCTCGGACGGTCGAATGTCCACCAGGCTGAGTTCCAGACTCTCTCGACCGCGCCAGTAGTTCATCTTCAGGCTGTAGACCGCGTCCACCAGGCCGCTGCCAAGTGTGGCGCGCCCCATTCCAAAACCAATTGCCTTCATCGTGCGCGATCCGCCATCCAGCGCAAGCTTCAGATGGTCGCCAGTGGCGCCAACGGCTTTGACCTCGGTTGGCATAAGCCCCCGCGACAGGAACAGCGGCGTTGGATTTCCTTCGCCAAACGGAGCAAGTTCATCCAGGAACTGCTTCAGGGGATTGCCCACTCTGGAGAAATCGATCTCGGCGTCGATCTGCAGTGGTTCTGCAACGGGTTCTGCAGAGCTCGTTGACGCATAGTCAGTGAGCTCACCGATTATCCGCTCAACATCAGAAGAAGCGGCAGTGAACCCACCCGCTCTTGCGTGACCGCCAAACTTCTCGAACAGCGATGAACTGTTCTCCAGGGCGGCGTGAATATCAAACCCAGGTCCACTGCGAAGGCTGGCCCTGAAGACATCTTCCTGAATGATGCCGACCATCGCCGGCCGAGAGTGTGTCTCAGAAAGTCGACTAGCCGCCGGTCCCAGCAATCCCGGATGAAGCTGATCAGACACTACAGAGATGAGCGGGGGCAGCGAATCCTGGCCTGCAATAGCGGCAGCTGCGATCTCCTGAGCCTCGCTGCTGAGGCGCCGCCGCTCCAAATTGTTCGCCTCAAGCTGTTCCGCTAGTGCCAGCGCGCGCTCGGGGTCGTCACACACCAGTAGGTCTAGCGAGTTGCGGGCATTGCCAAGCCGCCCGGGTGCGTTGAGTCGGGGCCCAATCTGAAATGCCACAGACTCAGCGTCAATCGGCCCATTCTTACCGCCAACCTTCGCCTGTCCAATGAGGCTGCGTAGTCCGGCGTGAGCGGTATTCTCCAGCTGCTTCAAGCCCTCACGCACAATGATCCGGTTATCGCCGCGCAACGGCCCAACATCGGCCACGGTACCCAGTGCCGCCAGCGCGAGCGCCGTACTTGCTCCTCCGCGCCCCAGCTTGCGGCCAACCGTCTGTACCAGTTTGAACGCAACGCCAGCGCCCGTAAGACCTGCCGCGGGGCTGTCATCGTCTCCGAGATGAGGATTGACCAGCGCCACCACCGCAGGTAGCTCGTTAGGAAGCACGTGATGGTCGGTCACCACCACGTCCAGGCCGAGACTGGAGGCGTACTTCAGAGATTCCAGTTCACTGGTACCCGTATCCGCTGTGATGACCAGCGATACCCCACTTGCATGCATGCTGCTCAACGCAGACTTTGGGACCCCGTGACCATCCTTCTGCCTGTCGGGCACGAAAGCGACGGCTTTGCCACCAAATGCTTCAATCGAACCCAGCAGCAATGCAGCACCAGTCAGGCCATCAACGTCGAAGTCGCCGACAATACCAATCGACTCACCGCGCTCGATGGCCTCAATCAGCCTTGTAGCGGCCTTATCAATGCCTGGTAGCAGTGAAGGGTCCGAAAGGTCGGAGTAGCCCGCATTGAGGAACTCACGGGCCTCTGTGGGCGTGTTGAAACCCCGGTTGTACAGCAGACGCGCCGGGAGGTCGCCAAGTGGTGATATTCCAACCTCAAAAGCATCAAGAACTGACGCAGGAGGACTATCAGAGACTACCCAGTTGCGTGTTGGTGCTGGCAATTCTGTGCGAACCGTCGATCAGGACGATGGTTCAGAGAACACGAGCACGGCGTTGTGACCACCGAAACCCATTGAGTTGGACATGGCAGTCCGGACCGTCTGCTTGCGGTACTCATTAGGTACGTAGTCAAGATCGCAGTCGGGGTCGGCATTCTGCAAGTTGATCGTTGGAGGGATGGCGCCTTCAGCAATCGACATGACAGCAACGGCGGCCTCTACGCCTCCCGCTGCGCCCAACAGATGTCCAGTCATGGACTTGGTTGAGCTGATGGGGACGTTTGGTGCGGCATCGCCCAGTGCGCTCTTGATAGCAAGCGTCTCGTACTTATCGTTCATTGGTGTAGACGTTCCGTGGGCATTCACATACTCAAGCTCGCCCGGGGAGATTCGAGCGTCCTTAAGGGCGATAGACATCGCTCTGAACGCACCGTCTCCGGTTGGCTCTGGTTCGGTGATGTGGTGGGCATCACTACTGGCCCCGTAGCCTGCCACGTTTGCCAGCGGCTTAGCGCCACGCTTGCGGGCGTGCTCAGCAGACTCCAACAGAAGAACGCCAGCGCCCTCACCTAGAACGAAACCATCACGCTCGGCGTCAAATGGTCGAGAAGATGTCAGCGGATCATCATTGCGCTTGGAGAGTGCCATGCAGGAGTTGAATCCTGCAACCGCAATCTCACAAACAGCAGCCTCAGTACCACCAGCAATCGCCACGTCAGCCTCACCACGAAGAATCATCTCCCTGGCTTCGCCAATTGAGTCAGTTCCAGTCGCACACGCCGACACTACAGAGTAGTTCGGGCCTTTTGCACCGATGAGCATCGATACCTGACCTGCCGCGAGATCACCCAGCATCATAGGAATCAGGAACGGCGTGACCTTCTTTGGACCGCGCTCTCGCATCACATCAAACTGCTCAGAGAGGGTCTTGATGCCCCCAACACCGCTGCCAATAACAACGGCAAAACGGGTGGGGTCAACATCTTCTATGGTGATCCCCGCGTGTGCCATCGCTTCTAGAGATGCCGCACATGCAAGTTGCGCAAAGCGGTCCATCCGCCGAGCCTTCTTGCGATCCATGTAGTTCTCGGGATCGAAATCGTCGATCTCTGCGGCAATCTTCGTTGAGTGGTTTGTGGCATCGAAAGACTTGATCATGTCGATCCCAGACCTGCCGCCAATAAGACCTTCCCACGTCGATTCGCGCGTGAGTCCCAGCGGTGAAACCAGTCCGATGCCGGTGACTACAACTTGATCAGATGTGTTTTCGTTTCGAATTGATCTGCTCCAGTGAGTAACAGTGACTTATGAATGTTGTTCGCTGGCCACACAAGTCTGGAACGGGCCGTGCAATCCGGCATCTTGAGTAGCGCATCGAAATCACTGTTTTAACTACGTAAATATGTTTGCGATGTTTTGAATACGATCACCCGAATACAAGCCCAATTACGAGCCCAAAAATGAGAAGTTGTGATCTAAGCTTGAAGTATACATTCGCCGTCGCAAGGTTTATTCGACAAGCCAGTAGTGACTCACAACGAACAGATCGTGGGAAATGGCAGCGAGCAGAGTGTCTCTGGGCAATCGATTTACTCAGTCGTATGCCCAATAGAATAAGGATATGGACTCACTTCCAATCAACGTAACCACCGTCGACGCCGCACCAACGGTGGCTATTGAGACACACGGCTGCAAACTAAACACAGCGGATAGCCAGCGCATGGCCACTGCGCTCACCGATCACGGTTATGCGATTGCCGATTCGGCTGACGCACCAAACGTCTGGGTCATCAACAGTTGTACCGTCACCCATGTTGCAGATAGGAAGGCCAGGCAGGCAATCTTCGCCGCCCGACGAAAATATCCAGAGGCGCTAATCGTTGCGGCCGGATGCTACGTGGAGCGCGATCCGGAGACAGTCGCAGCGCTGACTGGCGTCGATCTCGCCATCCCCAACACGGAGAAGATCCACACTGTTGATCTCATTTCAGAGCGATTGGGCCTGAAAGCCACCCCATGTGCGGACGGGTCACCGGCAGGCAGAGGCTTCATGTTGTTGGGTCGTAGCAGAGCGTCTGTGAAGATCCAGGAAGGCTGCGATCAGGTCTGCGCCTACTGCATAGTCCCAACCGTCAGAGGCCGTGAGCGAAGCATCCCCACCGCGGAGATCGTTGAGGAAGTTAGACACCTGATCTCAGGTGGAGCGCGTGAAGTGGTGCTAACGGGAACTCAACTGGGCTCATACGGTTTCGACCTCGACGATCAGAACCTCATCTCCATGATCACAGTAGTATTAGCTGAGACAGACATAGATCGTTTGAGAATCTCATCGCTCCAACCACTTGAGATCACCAATGAGTTGTTAGACCTATGGTCGGGCATCGGTGAAAACAGGCTCTGCCAACACTTCCACGTCCCACTCCAGGCCGGCAGCGATCGTGTGCTCGATACGATGCGTAGGCGCTACACAAGTGAAGAGTACCTGGCATCGCTGGATCGAATTCGTGCAGCGATTCCGGGAGTCTCCATAACCACAGACGTGATCGCAGGATTCCCGGCAGAGACAGACGATGAGTTCCAGCGCAGCGTTGAGATAGTCACTCAGGCGAATTACGCGGACATCCACATATTCCCGTACTCACTACGTCCTGGCACATCAGCTGCGCACTTCGATGGTCACATTGATCCAACAGTGGTGGCCGAGCGTGCGTCGCAACTGCGCGAGATCGGCGCTGAGTCGTTTGCCGCATTCAGGCAGGGATTGATCGGAAGCACCGCCAAAGTCCTGTGGGAGCGTGTGGCACCAAGCGCGGGGCTTACGGACTCCTACGTGCGAGCCAGGATGGTTTCCGGTCAGCAGACGGGCAGGGCGC
>CAUZJA010000136.1:0-7789 GCA_963579925.1 Dehalococcoidia bacterium
GCTATATTTGGCCGAGGTGCGTTTACGACCTCACCGGCCGCGGTTCCGACTCCGACAGATTAGCGTTGGATCGTGAGCTCAGCATCTTCGATAGTGGCGATGACTGACAGTACCGTGTCCTGCTGGTCGCGATTCAGATTGAAGGCGGCAAGTTCAATTGCGCGGTCCCGCTTTCCCCCATCATTTCCGGGTAAGCGGCCGAAGTAAGCGCCTGTGATCAATTCATCGCCGGTCAGGCCTTCAACCGGCCGGTTGAAGTAGCCGGTCTCGCCGCGCACGGTGACTGGCCAGACCTTGTGACGTCCTTCCGAAAACTGTGAGTAACTGACAATGCCTTCCATGCCGAAGTCGTAGCCTAGCTTGATGCCGTCGCCCTCCATCGACCCGACAAGCGAGTCGATGCCTATCTTCTCAACTATCGTCCAGTGCTCCGGCATCATTACGCTGAAGTTGGCGGTTGAGGCGAGGCCGGTCCGGAGATCGCGGCGAACCCAGGAGGGGTCTGGCGGCGCAATGACGGGAATATCAACAGTTGGCGGTGGTTCATAGCGCAGTGATCTGGCTATGTCGATGAATGTGTCCCAAGCCCCAGCGACATCGTCATCCCGAGTTTCGAACCAGGTTCCTCCTCCGATACCTAGAGGACCACCCGGATATCCGTTGAACGAGGCGACGCGGGAACTGTGGGGATCCGATGGATCAGAAGGAACGCTGTATGTGTGTACAGATGCCCCTTCAATGTCCTCCGTCACGGTATCCCCATCAGTGTTGTCCCAGATATAAATGGCCCGTCCCGATGTGTCCCAGAACTGCATAGTCACTTTGCCGTTGGTTATCGACCCGGTGAGAACGCCATCCAGATTCATGTACTCAGTGGCTCGCCACCCGTCCGGAAGCATCAGCGAGAAGTTTCCTGCCGGCTCGTCTTCCATCGTGATTCGGCCGGTGCGAAATACTGTTCGCTCTTCTCCTCCCAAAGCGATGGTCAAAAGTACGGCGATCAATACTACGGAAAGAGGAACTTGAACTCGCGAAGGCCTCTCATGTAGTGCGGCATGACCACTTTGTACCAAACAAACCCGAAAATATCTATCTGAGAGTGGCCTCCCTCGGGAGCCTCAATCAAAGCAATAGAATGGCAGCCGACACCTCAGGAGGCCTTGCTGTTGCAGACGATGGAAGCTACTGCTGACATCATCATCTCGAAACCGATCAAAGAGGTTTTTGAGTTTGCAGCCGCGCCCAAAAACTGGACTCTGTGGGTCAAGGGCATCTCCAACGTTCAGATCGTCACGCCGGGGAGGTACCGGGTGGGGACGGTGATCACCAGCGATTACGAGTATCGCGGTGTGAACGAGATGCGATATGTTGTCACAGCGTGGAAGCCGCCCAACCTGCATGCGGTGCGAGCAAAGGACGGCCCGTTCCCTTTTGATGGGCAGATTAGATTTGAGTCGCTGGATGGAGGCACGCGTGTTTTCAACACGATCTCGGCTGGCTCTGATCACAAATGTGTGTCCGTGATGTGGGCGGTCGCGAAGCCGATCTTCAGGCGGATGATGCGCAAGCAACTTGCCAGCGAACTGGTGCAACTCAAAGAACAGATCGAAAAGGATTAGGCATTGGTGGACAAGAACCTAAACGACCGGGTGCAGGCACTTCTGGATGAGCTGACGGGCAGTGGGGCAGAGGTTGGCCTTCAAGCCGCTGCGTATCTCAACGGCGAGGAGATCATCGACGCATGGTCAGGCATTGCCGATGAGCAGACAGGCGCACTGGTCGCGGGCGAATCACTGTTTACGTCGTGGTCAACGACCAAGGGATTCACAGCTACGTGTGCTCATATTTTGATCAGCCGTGGTGATCTGGAATTGGACGCACCAATTGTTCGCTACTGGCCGGAGTTTGGCGCGCATGGCAAGGAACATGTGACTGTGCGCGACGCCCTCACACATCGGACAGGACTCCCCAACCTTCCGGCAGGTACGACGCTAGCGAACCTTGCGGACTGGGATCATATGGTGACCGCCATTGCGGCAGAAACTCCACAAATCAAGCCGCGCGAGGAGACTAAGTACCACGCATTCACGTATGGCTGGATCGTGGGGGAACTTGTGGCACGCGCTAGTGGCGTCTCGATTGCTGAATTCGCACAATCAGAACTTTGTGCACCTCTCGGGATCTCCGATTTCTTCCTGGGCATTCCAAAGCACGCCGAGGCACGAGTTGCTCGACTACGCCATGCTCCGAGTGATCTTCCGTCGATATTCGAGAGCGATTCTGAGGACGTTTACAGTTTGCCAGAAGGCATGTCATATGACGAAGCGATCAATAGTCATCACTTTCGGAGCGGGTCGATTCCCGGCGCTGGCGGGATCATGAGCGCACGGGCAATCGCAAGACACTATGCGATGTTCATCAGTGGTGGCGAATTGGGTGGCATCCGCGTGATGTCGGAAGTGGCAGCGCGCCAGGCTGGCACGTATGGAAGTGACGAATTCGACATGAGGATTGGTAGCAGCCCCCGACGCGCGCTTGGCTACTTTATGGGCGGTGAAATAGATGATGGTGGGCAAGTATCCATGGGTGGCGTTAACGCGTTCGGACACGGCGGGTACGGTGGTTCGCTCGGTTTCGCTGATCCAGATACCGGGTTATCGTTTGGCCTAACCAAGAATCTGCTCATCACAGATCAATTAGACCCATTAACCCCCACCGCCTATCGCGTGGCGCAGTTGATCAGGGACGGGATCACCTAAGCAGATCGAAGGCTTCTACCGATTCCACTCCTGCAATGGCATTGCCCAGGACCTCTTCGACGATCATCTCCAATGAGGTTTCAGCAAACATCAGGCCTCCCAGAGCGAAGACCATCACTCCTAGCGTTGCAAGAGCTGTGTATCGGTAGTCATGAATGAGTTGTTCGATGCTGTAACCCTGCACGCCGTTGCCAACGAGTCCGCGGTGGTAGACCTCAATCAGCGGCATCAGCAGTTGGTCCGTGTGGCGCTTGGGGACGGCGATTGCAAGGTACGTTGCCACGTCCATTGCACCTGGTCCCACGGTGACCATCTGCCAGTCAAGTACCCATGCGCGCGGTGAATTCGATTCTTGTGGTTCTGGGTTCCACAGGATATTCTGGGCATGGAAGTCGCCGTGGCAGAACGTGCGTGGCATCTTTTCTGCCGCTGCCGCGAAAACGCTTCGGTATCCGGATATTCGTTCGAGATTCTCAATCTGCTCCTTCGAGAATAGCTTCTCAAAGATAGGCATAAGTTTCGCCAGATTGGTTGCGTGATCGTCCAGTACATTGCCAAAGTGGCTTGTCTCGATATCGACCATGTAGCTGGTATCGGGAATTGAATCTCCGCCCCACCATCGTGCGTGCATCCGAGCAAGGTTGGTAAGCAGTTCCGTTGCATCAGCCACAAACTCAGCATTGCGCTCGCGTGGCAACTCACTCGGGTGAGGCCGTCAACCTTGTTGAGCAGGATGATGCCGTCCTGCGTTACCGGGTCGAAGTCGCCATAGAGCATGCGGGGAATCGCGAACGGCACTTCTGAGCCATTGTTCGATAGAACTGCACCTCACGCGGGAACGCACCCATTTTGGTGGCGTTCTGCCGATTGGCTTCATTCTGCGAGACGAGCTTGGCGATGATCTGATCTGGAAGCGAGTCGTCCGGTGTCTCGTACACGGGAGACAGAAGTGCGATCTCACCAGTCCGACTTCGACCAACGGCATATGGCTGCACATCAAGTGAGATGACGCGAGTGTTTGCTGGAGCGCCACCGGCCCTCAGAGCATCGGTGAGCCACGGGGCGGTCAGCTCATCGATGCTCTGAGGAATCGCGATCATGCGTTACTACAGAGTCCCGTCAATCGCGATGTCCAGAACGTATGGGGCATTAGCAGCGACGGCCGTCTGAAGCGCAAGAACGATGTCCGCCGGGTCTTCAATGCGATTCGACTGCACGCCGAATGCGTTGGCAATCGCAGCGAAATCGAACGTAGGGTCGAATCCCGTGCCGAGGTACTCACGCGGTTTGTCAGGCTGCTCAGTTACCTGATCAAGATAGACGTTCATGTTCACGCGTAAGACGCGGTACATGCTGTTGTTGCAGATCACGAAGACCACCGGGATGTTGCGTGAGGCCGCGGTCCAGAGTGCCTGAACGGTCATCATTGCCGTTCCGTCTCCCATGAGCGCGATCACGGGACGGTGAGGTGATCCCATCTTCACACCCATTGCGGCACCCATCCCCCAGCCAATCGCAGAGCCCCACAGGCCTTCGACGTCACCGGGCTCATTGAATTGGAATGCCGAATACAGTGCCACTCGAGATGAGATGGAGTCGTCCACCATGATGGCGTTTTCAGGCCATGCACGGGAGAGTTCATACATCATGCGGGCCGGACTCATTGGCGTTGTGTCATCATCGCGCCGCATGTCTTCCAGGAATGAGTCTCGGGCCGCTTTCGTGAGAGCGCCGATACTTTGGCTTCGCTGTTTTGCTGCTTCCGTGAACGGTGCCGGGGCGTTGTTCTCAAGCTCTTTGGAAAGCTCCTGTAGAGCGCCCAGCGGACTTGAAAGGACAGCCAGTTCCGTACGAAGGAATCGTCCCAACTCTTCGGCGTTTGAATCGATGTGGATGAGTTTTGTGTCTTCGGCGAGAGGTGCGGAGTCGGATTGGAACAGATCGGCAAACCCTCTTGTGCCCACGGACAGAACCACATCGGCGCGTCTGACCTGATCCCGGATAGCCGGGGAGCGCATGCTCATCATGCCCATGTACTGCGGATGCGACGTTGGGAACACCACTTGCGTGTATCCAGTTGAGTAGACGTGGGCGCCAATTTGCTCGGCAACTGCCACTGCTGCTGCGGTTGCCCCGAACTGGCTAACGCGTTCTCCAACCAACATCAGCGGTCGCTCAGAGTCGGTGAGCAGATCCGCTATCTCAGTGATCACACTTGGCGACGGCTGGTTCGCGATACGCGGTGTAGTGGAGGGGAATATCTGCTGCTCAGCAATCTCTTCCAGCGCGTTGGCGGCAAACCCAACAAACACAGGCCCTGTTGGGGTGGTTCGCGCTTCTGTAAACGCCCGTCGCATCACGCTGGCCATTTGTCCGGCGTGCGTAACTTCTGCACTCCATTTGGTGTTCGCCTCAACCATCTGTAGGAGGTCTGGGCGTCCTTCGGAGAGCTTTCTTGCGTCCATGTTTCCTGATGTGAGAACCAGTGGGGTCCCTGCGGAGAATGAATCAGAAAGCAGGCTAATTCCGTTCGCCAGTCCGGTGTGGATGTGCAGGTTGATGAACGCCGGCTCGCCAGTGCGGCGCGCGTAGCCATCAGCCATGCCCATCGCTACGCCTTCCTGGACAGTCAGAACGTATTCCAGTTCCGGGTAATCCTCAAGTGCGCTCATGATTGGCGCTTCACTGGTGCCCGGGTTGCCGAAAATGTATCGGACGCCCTCCGCACGAAGGCTCTCCATCAGGGCGACTTTTCCGCTCATCATTGGCATGGCAGTATTGACCTCAAGCTGATTGGCACGATTTTCGCGTGGGCGCAATTCTAATGAACTGGAGCAAGACCGGTGAGGTTTATTGGGGAACTAAATTGTGGGAGCGACTAAAATGCTCAACCAGAGGTTGATCGCCAATGCGACCAAATGAGTGAACAGCGAAACGGGAAAAGTTGGCCGTACAGCCCAACATAGTGCCGCTGACGGCACGTCCAATTCTCGAGAGGATTATCGTTCCTCTGGATGGTTCAGCGCGCGCTGAAGCAATTCTTGATCTGGTCGTTCCTCTGGCTGAGCAGTTCGGCTCTGAGCTGACATTTCTTCACGTGCTGCTGCCCAGAAGTGGCAACCCAGCGAGACCCGGAGAGATCAACTATCCGGACGCGCTGCACGATAGAACCCGCACCGTGGCAAATGACTACTTGCGAGAGATGAGTCGCCACCTTGTGCAGGACAGGGCGCGCTCACGTGAGGTTGTTGCCGCAGGTCGCGTTTCAGATGTTGTGGTTGGGCATGCCAATCAGGGAGAGTTTGGACTGATAGCAGTTGGTTCAAGGCCTCGGCCGCAGTACCTCCGATGGTTCCGAGAGAGCATCACGGAATCAGTCTGGGCCAATACGGATACCCCGATGCTGTTCGTTCCACCACCATCAGATGATTCCGATAGCGGTGAAGCCAAGGAACTGCCCCGGCGCGTGGTTATCCCGGTCAATGGCTCAACCCGCTCGGATGCGGCGCTTGAGTACGGTGGTCAACTGGCGTTGGGTATGAGAGCTGACGTCACCATCGTGGGAGCAAAGCCAGCCCGAACGCTACCGTTGGCGGCGGATGCCAACGCCATCCTCTACGATGATGACCCGTTTGCGTATCTGGGTGAACGGGCCGACAAACTTCGTGCCTCAGGCCTGGAAGTTACGGTAATTCGCCGACCGGAGACTATCTTTACGGCAGTTCTCCGTGCGGCTAAAGAGCTGCCAGAACACATTGTTGTTGCGACGGCTCGACGCCGATTTGGCATTGCGCGCTTCATCTTGGGCCCCAGCATATTCCGGCTTGTGAGGCACAGCAAGAACCCGATCATCTTCTTGCCACCGGGATATTCGCACCGCCCCGCAGCTGACGAGTAGCTCAGCCGTTCACCGGCCACGGGTGGCAAACCTTCAGACGCCGGCACCCAAATACTTCTGAACTGCCGCTGACAGCTCCTCGCGCGGAACGAACGCTTCAAACTTGGCGACTACCTCACCCTGGCCGTTGACGATGAACGTCCACTCATCCGTGTGGACGCCCCAGTCATCCAGAATTGACGTGCGTTGTCCACGACTCAAGTCACCCTTGATCTCATGTGGGTTCTCGTACAGGTCAATGTGGACAAAATCTGCGATGTCGTCGAACTCCGCTTTGACCTCGCTCAGCACCTCCACCTGTGGGCCACACAGCGCGTTGGCGCAAAATGCGGGGCTGGCGAAGGTGACCACGAACGGTGTGCCTGCTGCCACTAGATCATCAATGTTAGCGTCGTATAGCTCGTCGTCTGGTTCGCTCGCGGTGGTAAGCTCAAATATGGATGCGACGTCGTTCAGTGTGCCGTTGGCAGTGGGTGGGACTTTCGCTCCAACCGCAACAGATTTGGCCTCCGGCGCCACTTCAATGGGGAACCGGATGCCTACTCTGTTGCCCGTTGGATCCGGGACTGTGGCATTGATCTCCCACATGCCAGGACGGTCGAGATCAAGCTCGGCGACGTGGAGTCCGCGCACCTTGAGAGGGAAGTCATAGTACTGAGCCGTTACGGTCTGTATTGGACCCTCAGGCACACCACCTTCTGGAGTGAAGAACGTTTCAACGCGGGCAAACGGCGTCTTCACGATGCCTGTATCGTCATCGGTCATCACGAAGGCGACACGGTTCACCCCGACGCCAAGATCCGGTGTTCCGAGAATGGCACCGAAACCAGAATCTTTGTCAGCGTAACGCGGGTACTGATTCAGACTCTCCAGCAGCGTTCTTGGCTCTTCAGCCTCTTCCGTTGGCGCAACCGTGGCTTCAAGCACCGTGGACGCTGGTGCGGCTGGCTCACTGTCAGAGCTGCAGGCGATAGCAAAGATCGAGAGCGCCATGAGCAAGATGGGGAGTTTCATCGTGATCCGCATTTATGCACCGTCCAGATTGCTGCCAAAGGTCACGGCAAACATGCCAAATGCAGCGCTGTTGGGACGGAGCCTCAGCTCGTTCTCTCCCCACTTGTCTAATTCCACA
>CAUZJA010000137.1:0-7760 GCA_963579925.1 Dehalococcoidia bacterium
AACCGCGCGATCGATACAGGTGCAGCGGTCACGCCAAACTTTGATGACGGGCACGCCTGCCAGCAGGTAATGGACGCCGTCCGGCAGTCGTCGGAGACCGGCCGAGTGGTGGTTATAAACTAGGTCAGCTCAAGGCCTTTCTAGTTATACCTCAGTAGCGGGAAGATTCACCCCGCCACTGCTTCACGTGAGTAAAAGTTGACAAAGAGAAGATATCTTCCTGTTCTTTTGCGATGCGAAGAAAAAAAGGTACTCTGATCCCGGTTGAGATATCGATCCTGGCGGCATTCCTCGACCTGAAGATGCGTGGATTTGAAGACGCCCATGGCTTCCTGATTGCCAAGCAGATCAAGGATCAGGAGGGTGCACGCATGCTCACCTCGCACGGCACGCTGTACAAGGCGCTTGGTCGCATGGAGAAGGCCGGCTGGCTAAAGAGCAAATGGGAAGATCCGGTCATCGCAGCGGAGGAATCCCGCCCGCGCCGACGTTTCTATCGCATGACGGTGGAAGGCCAGGTTGCGTTCGACGCCGCAAGCGCCCCGCAGATAACTGCTCGGCTCACATCAAAGAAGGCCACGTCATGAGCACGTTGGCGCTGGCACTCGCGGGGAGATTTACGAGGGGCTGGGCGCAGACCTACACCGCAGGGCTTCCAACACATATTCGTGCCGAGCGAAAAGAAGAGATCGCGTCCGATCTGTGGGAACAGGCTTCCGAAGGTGGCGCTGAAGGCGAAAGTGCTAACGCGATCGCAGCTCACACTTTTGGGCGTGCAGTACTGGGAATGCCGGCCGATGTGGCCTGGCATCTGGGTGAACTAAAGGGGGATGAGATGCAACTTTCAATCAGTCAAAAATCTATCGTGGGGATCTTCATATTGCTAGGCCTCGCAACGATCATTTTCGGCGTGATGCTATCGATTAATGGCATAGATCAAGGATGGTTATTTCATAATCCAGGGGAAACGTTTGAGGGTCTGTTGTTGATCGCATTCACAGCCGGACCACTCGTTGCCTTCGCCGGTGTGTACGCCGTTCGACGCGCCGTCTCCGAAGGGCGCAGTACCAATCGGGCTCGGGCCATCATCGTCGTGGGCACTCTTTGTATAGCAGGTCTGGGCGCGTGGATGTATTGGACGCTCGTTGGTCCCATCATCGCCGTCGGCATCGTCGCATACTGGATAAATAAGATCGGGCAGTGGCGGAGCGGTCCGCCTCGGGCTGCATAAGCGTCATTTCTAAGTTCTTTGGCCCGATGAGAATCATCCTGGCTTCTCTCTCCGCCCTCATGATTATGCTGGTTACGGGCTGTGGAATCGACGGGGAGACCGACATGCCGTCAGGCACTCCGGGCATGGTCAACGTTGAGGGTCGTCCGATCTATCTCACTTGTATGGGAACCGGAAGCCCAACCGTGGTGCTGGAGGCTGGAGGTACGGGGAATTCAGACAACTGGAGTTCTGTCCAACAGGATATCGCCGCGTTTACCCGTGTGTGTGCTTACGATCGGGCTGGTGAGGGCTTTAGCAGTTCGGTCCCGGCACTCCAGAGCATTGAAGCCATGGTACGAGACCTGCGCTCCATTCTCCGCGCCGGCGATATCGACGGCCCATTTGTCATTGTGGGTCATTCGTTTGGTGGTCGTCTGGCTCGGGCGTTTGCCAGCATTTACCCAGACGAAGTGATTGGGATGGTACTCGTGGATCCGGGAGATGAAGATTTTCTGAGACGAGCAAAGGAGTTGCTGACGGCGGAGGAATGGAGCCAGTACTCCAAGGTTGGCGGTGGCATCTTTGCTCGGATGAAGGCATTTCAGAGAAATCTAAAAATCGGCCCGACGGGAGTCATCCCCATAGTTGTGCTATCGGCTACAGAGGGTATCTATCGCTCAGGGTTGGATGATGAGATTAACAAGAAACTTCACGGACTCCTCGTCACCCTGCATAAAGAACTCGTCGCACAATCGTCGAATGGAACGCACGTCGTGGCCGAAAACAGCGGGCATGGGATTCAGGACGACAGGCCAGACCTCGTGATTGACGCCATACGTCAAGTCACCGCGAATTAGGCCAAACGCCAGTCATCGCTAATCTTGTTTCGATGGAACACCCAGTTTTCTATCCGAGCCCCTCCTACAAGGTGGACCCGATCTGCTAGGGTTTTGGACCCTACCCTACCCACCCTCGAGGAGTCCCAATGCCTGAGAACGTTGTTCGCTACGGAGTTATCAGCACCGCGCAGATCGCCATGAATGCGCACGTTACAGCGGCGAAGGACTCGCACAACTCGGTCATAACCGCGGTGTCGAGCCGTGGCCCTGAGAAGGCAAAGCAGGCTGCCGATAAGTACGACATTCCGAACTGGTACGGCTCCTATGAGGAGCTGCTGGCCGATCCCAATATTGACGCCGTTATCAACCCTCTGCCCAACAGCATGCACGCCGAGTGGACCATCAAAGCGGCGGAGGCAGGAAAACACGTTCTCTGCGAGAAGCCGATAGGCGTGAACATGGCGGAAGTGCGCGAGATGATCGCTGCCTGTGAGGCCAACAACGTGGTTCTGGTAGAGGCATTCACGCACCGGTTTGACCCGCATCTTCGGAACGCTCGCAGATTGATCGCTGAGGGAGCGATTGGCACGGTGACCGGTCTCGATTCGGCGCTCACCTTCCCCGTCGCTGAGCCTGAGGGCAACGTTCGATTCAGCGAAGAGCTGACGGGCGGCAGCATGTGGGACGCAGGCTGCTACGGCGTTTACGCATCGCGCTTCGTGATGTCTGCAGAGCCGGTGAGAGTGTCCGCGATGTCCCACGACTCCGGAAACTGGGGCGTCGACACGACGTTCACGGGCTTGATGGAGTTCCCTGGCGGCGCAGTCGCCAGAGTCGGCAGCAGCATGGAGCAGGCTCGACGATGTTTCATCTCGGTCTGGGGTACCACGGGCAGCATCAATATTCCGAACATGTTCGACGACAGCGCTCCCTGCGTCGTAACGAACCTGGATGGCGAAGAGACCGTCTATCAGGAAGATGCGCCGTACCGGTTCACTACACAGTTCAATGAATTCTCAGAGTGCGTGCTTACGGGCAAAACACCGGAGTACCCGGCAATCGATGGTCTGCGCAACACAGCCACAATGGTGGCGCTGTATGACGCGGCGGGATCAGGCGGCACGGTGAACGTGGAGCAGGTTTAGGCGGCCACGGCGCACGCGCAATCAACCACTCGACATTCGTAGGGGCGTATAACGACTCGCCCTGCCTCCACTCAACTATTCGCGAGCCACGGGATCATTACGCCGAAGATTACGGCGAAGAGGATGTACTCGGCGATTACATCTTTCCGGATGCGGTGGAGGATGGACGCGGCGACTGGTGCGGTGCTTATGGTGATCATGAGGATGCCGATGAGGAATGGAACGCTGGGGATAGGCGGCCAGCCGGTGTCCCACAGGTCTGCGAGTAGGACTGAGAGGGCGGCGAGACCGACTCCGGTGAGGCCCATGGTTGGGATTAGCGCGAATATGCCCCAGAAGATGACACGTGTTAGACCAGCGGAATCCTCGTCGCTGAATCGTTTTTCGATAGCGTCGGGCATGCGGAACATAACGGCGATAGACATGTGTCCCACGAATATGAGGGCGAAGAGAATCCCGCCAAGTGCACCAGCGGCTACAGCGTTGGGCATCACTACCTAACCCGCATTTTCTGGCCACCAGGCGCGCGTAAGGACGGCGTTCCAGCCTCGGCTCTTCAGGAGAAGTTCCCAGGCGACTCCCAGTTCTCGTGAATCTGGAACTGCGAACAGTGTTGGTCCTGCGCCGGAAAGAATTACCTCGGACGCCCCCACGCTGCTGAACCCGCTCCTGTAGTCCTCCATGCCGGGAAAAGCGTCGTCGGCCACGCGGTCGAAGACGTTGAAGAAGAACTGTGGAGGCACGTCTCCACCGCCTCTGATTCGGCCTGCCAGCTTGTGGCTTAGCGCTCCTCGGGAGTGATCGCCTGCAGTGATTCGAGAGAACAACGCGCCGGTCTTGTTTTCAAGCTTGATATCGGGCGTGAGCAGGACCAGCCACTGGAGATCGGCGTTGGGGAGCGGGGTAACGTCCTCTCCCCTGCTCTGCACCAGCGCGGTGCCGCCTCGCAACAGGAATGGGATGTCTGAGCCGAGTGTAATACCGAGCGATGCGAGTTCTCGGGCATCCAGACCGGCGTTCCAGAGTTTGTTGAGGCCTTGTAAGGCAGCGGCAGCGTCTGCGGAGCCGCCGCCCAGGCCGGCGGCCTCTGGGATGGATTTTCGAATGGTGATGTGTGCGCCAGCGGTCACTCCCGCAATCTCGCGCAGTGCCCTTGCCGCGACCATCACAAGATTTGAGTCCGTGTTGAGTTCTGGGACATCGCAGTCCAGTGCCAACTCGCTAGACGGTGCAATCTCGATCTCGTCGTGCAGATCGATTGTCTGCATCACGGACGCCAGATTGTGGAAGCCATCCGGACGCTTTCCGACGATCTCCAATGTCAGATTGACCTTGGCGTGTGCGTTGAGATTCATGCCGATCACGCTACGCCGCTGACTCTGTCGCATGCCACTGCGCGTAAAGTGCGCCCCAGTCGTCCATCGAAAGTGTGGCAGGGCGCTGTCTAGGATCGAGATCTGCCTGTTGAATCAGCCCTGTGAAGTCGGACGGCTTCTTGCGGAATCCGACTGCCAGTGAGCCGGCGAGGGTCTTGCGGGGGGCGGCAAATCCTGCGCGAGCGAGTGTGAAGAATGAGTCCACGGACTCAAATTCGACTGCTGGCCGATCCCGGACCTCAAGCTTGATCACCGTTGAGTGAACCTTTGGTGGTGGGTTGAATGCGCGTGGCGGTGCCTGGCAGACGGTGCGCGGCTCTGCATATAACTGCGTCGCCACCGATAGTAATCCCATCTTCCCAGGCTGAGCGCTCATCTCTCTCGCGACCTCGCGCTGCAACATAACCACCAGCAACTCAGGCTGGTGAGCTTGCTCAAGAAGATTCCGCACTATTGGTGCGGCGGCGTAGTACGGCAGGTTGCCGATGACTTTGTATGGCCTATCGCCAATCTCAGGCACGTCTGCCGTGCTCAGAGTACGGGCGTCAGCGTGTGTGACTCGCACTGAGGGATCATCTGCGTATCGCTCGGTGAGGTCGGCAGCAAGATCAGCGTCGAACTCGATGAGGATCACGTTGCTTGCTGACTCAACGATCGTTTTCGTGAGTGCCCCACGGCCGGGGCCAATCTCGACGATGATGTCGTCTGGCTGGATGTCGGCGGCATCAACAATGCGATGCACAATCCGCCGGTCGCGCAGAAAGTGCTGACCTAATGATTTTCTGGGGCGTCTGGTAGCCGGCAATTTAGAACGGCATCCGCGCTTCTGCAATGCAGTTGAAATAGAGTCGTGCACCCCCTTTCGCCCTGACAACGGAGATATGACCAGACGGAACTGCTCAGATCAGGCGATCCCACGGCACCCGAGGTTTCTCGCTTACCGCTGCTTCCTTTCGGATCTGACGGGGTTCACAAGGCCTCGCCGCGCAGGACCCAATCATCAGCACAGCTCCGAAGGATCAGTGACCTTCGCGTACAGGTCTAGAGGGGGAATTCAACCCCGCTAAAGCGGATTGCGGGTACAGGGCACCGCTGGCTCCCCGTCTAGCACGACCTAACTCAAGGTTATGTACGCGCAGGAACAGGTGTCAACAGAATAACGCGCTATTCTCACGCGAAAATGTGATCAAGGCACGTAAACTTGCTTCCCATGACACAGACGCCACACACAGCCGTCATCCCCGCTGCAGGGTTCGGAACACGAATGCTGCCCGTGACTCGGACGGTGCCGAAAATGCTCCTGCCCGTGGGAACTGTGCCTCTGATTCACCGCGCTGTGAAAGAAGCGGCAGATGCCGGGTTCCAGAAGATCGTCCTGATCGTTTCACCTGGTATGGATTTCGTTGGCGACTATTTCAACAGCAAGCCGCTTCTTGAGGCAGCGCTCAAGGCCTCAGGCAAGACTGATGTTCTTGAAGAGCAACGCGCCATCATAGAGATGGTCGATATCGTGTCCGTAGAGCAGACGGAAGCCAAAGGAAACGGCCATGCCGTTCTGATGGCGCGCGACGAGGTAGGTGACGAGCCGTTCGCTCTCATTTGGCCTGATGAGCTCTTCTGGGGCAGGTCGACTGCAATCGAACAGGTGCTTTCGGTCTGGCGAGAACGAGGCGGCAACGTGATTGGCGTTGTTGAGGTGCCTGACCGCGCGATTCCTCTGCTTGGCATCGTCTCGGGCGATAAGATTTCAGACACCGTGTGGAAGATGACCGGCATGGTGGAAAAGCCAACGCTGGAAGACACCCCGTCCAACCTGGCGATGGTTGGTCCCTATCTCCTGACAGCGGAGGTGTTCGACGCACTTGAACAGACCCCGCCCGGCGCTGGCGGAGAGATCCAGATTACCGATGGCATCTCCGCACGCATTGGCATCGACCCGGCGCACGCGTGTGTTATGCAGGGAAGCCGCATAGACACCGGGAACCCCGTAGGAATGGTTGCTGCGACGATATTTGAATCGGAGCAAGAACCTGAATCACATGCTCTGGTTGAGTCTGTCCTTGAACAGGCTCGATTGGGTGCGGAGCGCGATAGCGACTAATGGGCGCTTCACTGAGCAAGCGCACGCTGGTCGCTATGGCTGGCTGGTTCGCCGTGTTCGCCCTGCTGCTACCCGTGGCTGGTCCTATCATCGACCACCACTACGCCGAGCGGCTCCCAAGCCACGGCCACGTCTACACGGATGGCCCCGAGCTATCTCACGAACACGATCTCTCCAACTCACATGAACACAGCGGTACAACTGTGCTGGCCGTGGACGAATCCGGGCCGTCGGTCTTACCAGTTCCAGCGACATCGTGGAGCACGAAACTCGTTATCTCACTCGACCACTCTGGCGACGATACTCTGAGTGCGTTTGACGCCCGTATATTGCGTCTCCGTCCACACGATGATCCAGGCCATGCACAACACGACGTGACGCCTGAGCCGCTGCCCCCGAGGGCCTGACTCCCGACTCAATTACAAAATGAGATGTGACAACTTGTTGCCACAAATGGAGTCAGAAATGAACACGAAATTCCTGTTACTACTTGCCCTCACTTTTGTTATCGGATCCCTCGCGCCCCAGTCGGGTTCGGCTTTAGCGCATGAAGATCGGGAGCTCGCCGGTCTAAACATCGAACTTGGGTTCGAAATTGAGCCGCCCGTCGAGGGGTTGTTGAACGGCATTGTTGTTATCGCCAGCACGGAAGATGGACCAGCCGAAGGTCTGGATCAGACCCTGAAGCTTGAGGTATTTCACACCGAATCGCGCGGGTCGAAAGAGCTACGTCTGGAGCCGGTCTTCGGCACTCCCGGACGCTATTTGGCGCCGCTAATTCCGACCGCGACGGGTCAGTACTCCGTCCGGCTGTTTGGCACAGTTGGCAATGAAGATGTGGACGCCGCATTCGTGTCAGGCCCCGACACGTTCGATGATGTTGTCCCGGCCACATCACTCCAGTTCCCGAATGAAATCCCATCCACTCGCGAACTCGAAGCCGTTGCGCGCGACGCCCAGAATTCAGTCAATGAAGCGCTCGATGCAGCAGATGATGCCGATTCGTCAGCCGGATTTGCGCTAACCGTCGGAATCATTGGAATCGTGCTTGGAGCGCTCGGCCTCGGGGTTGGCGCATTCGCAATG
>CAUZJA010000138.1:0-7742 GCA_963579925.1 Dehalococcoidia bacterium
CCAGGGAACAACCAGCAAACATCTTCACAGTCATCCTGAGTGTAGGCCGCTCTGGGCCGGAGCCGAAGGATCTGGAGATGTCGAAGTTTGGGCAGGGTTGATGTCGCGTTATCGGTTGAATACACCGCCTTTTGGCTGTTGGATATTTCAGATCCTTCGATTCCGCTATCGCTGCACTCAGGATGACATCGAGGGTTGGTTTTCCCAACAAAAGTGGCGCGTTGAATTGGCCTTTCGGCATATTCTCTTCTCAAGTGCCTCCATGGCAGATGGTCGAGGCATCCGCATGCACGCAATGCCTGTGTTTTTTTGTTTTCCACACGGAACTGTTGAAGACAGCGCCGGGATCGCCGGCAACTCACCCTTTGGCGAGCGTTTGGCGTGGTGCGGGCCTTATTCTTCTCCGATCACGCTGCGTGGCATTCGGGGATCGAGCCTCGTAAGTGCGGGCGGAATGCCCGCAGTACGATTGCGGCGTGCGGACGTGGTCCGTGTGGGTGCATTTAGGTCCTATCGAGCGGTCGACCTTTGTCTGGTGGCGCGATCTATATACGGTCCGATTGGTTCCCGCACCATCGGAGAGACTAAGCCGATTCACACCCGAGTGAGTTACTTGCCACTTTTCGACCGGATAAGGATTTGCTTTCAATATCCCCCGGTGGAACCGGTCCCTGCACTCGTCTGGTGGCCCGTTATCTCGACTGATCGCTGAGATGTTTTATATCTCAGGGATCGATCGAGAACATTCTTCCAGGCCACTCAGCATTTAGACGAGTTGGGGATTGTTGTTCGTTGCGGATACCCCGACCATCTGCCATGGAGGCACTTCTACGCGCAGACTCGGTGTCTGTGCTTCTGGGTAAAACGATTGGTGTCCTACCGGCTGATTCGCACACTCCGGTCAGCCGCCGAGGTGTGCGTTTGGTAGGACTATCGGTAGCTTCTGATGGATGGTGGGTTTGGTCAATGGCGGGATGGCGGAGGGTAGGGGTGGGGTGACTTAGTCGGCGTTGTCGGTACTATCGTCATGCCACGGCCGCCAGCCTTGCTCAAGGCGGTCGGCGTCGGAAGCGCGGTTGGTGGCGTGGTACGCGTCTGCGAGATTTTTGAGCGTAATAAGAGGGTGGGAATGCTCGGGGCTAAGTACTCGCTCCTGTATCTCTAGCGTCTTCTCGTGTGCCTCAATCGCCTGATCAGTTCTGCCTGCGTCCTGGTATGCGGCAGCAAGGTTGTTGCGGGATCCGAGCGTGTCGGGGTGCTCGGGGCCGAGTAACCGTTCCCGTATCTCTAGCGTCTTCTCGTGTGCTTCAATCGCCTCATCGGTTCTGCCTGCGTCCTGGTATGCGGCAGCAAGGTTGTTGCGGGATATTAGCGTGTCAGAATGCTCGGGGCCGAGTAACCGTTCCCGTATCTTCAGCGTCTCCTCGTGAAGATTGATCGCCTCATCCGTCCGGCCGACAGACCGGTATGCAACAGCAAGGTTGCTGCGGGATCCTAGCGTGTCGGGATGCTCGGGGCCGAGTCGATCCGTAAACACGACTACTAATTCTTCATGTATCGTCAAATTATCGTGATAACGGCCGAGCGAACTCATCCAGATTCCTGTGTTACCAATGATCGGGACAAAAGATAGGGGGATCGAATCCGGGTGGCGGTCTCTGATCGCTGAATGATCGCCTCAGCGTGGGCGATCTCATCGCGTGTCACCTGGTGATCAGAAAATCCGATATCGACAATTCTGTCCGACATGCGTTCTATCGTAGTGATCAACGAAGCGAACTCGTCCAGCGAACGAATCGCGGCTAAGTTGAGGGAGTGGACTCTGACCTGCTGTGTCTCTCTGTCAATGTTGAGGATGGAACGGTGCGCGCAGTGTTGAAGGAATTCCGTTCTATCTTCACCCGATGTTGCGGTGAGAGCGTCCTCTAGATCCAAAGGGATGGGGGCGTCGGCGAGGTAGCCAAGGTGGGCGAGTTGCTGTTGGGTGTCTGGCGGGAGGGACTGGATGTTCCCTGTGAGGGCCTGGTAGACACCTTCATCTCGGTCGACGGTAAAGCCGATGGCGTCCTGGAATATCTTGAGCTTTAGTGGATCCGGGGATTCCTCCAACCGCAGGAGAACCCCTGCTGGCTGCTCGTAGCATTCGCGAATCGGTTGCGCGACCGCTTCAATTGCCAGAGGGAGGCCGCCAACCGCTTCAATAATTCCTTTGAATTCAGGCGTAGCGGCAGGGTTTCCAGACTTGCGGGCAAGGAGATCAACGCCATCATCGAGTTCAAGTGGCTTCACGTCCAATGCGGCGGCAATCGATATCGCTAACCCGGCGGCGGAAAGTTGAGAATCTCTCATGGTGAGGAGCAGCTTCCTACCTTCAAGGCGGCGGACGAGTTCTCCGACTTCTGGCATACCGGGTAGGTTGTCGAAGACGAGGAGATTTTCGGCGGGCAAGTTGGCTATGAGCAGGGCGATGTGAGATGCGAGTGCATCATCGTCAGGTGAGTCGGATTGCGGGATGTTGAAAAGGCCGGCGAGACTGGCGAGTGCGCGTGTGGGGCCTTCTGTCGCGTCGATCCAGATTCCGTTGAGCTTTTCGCGGATTGTGTACTCGGCAGCGAGCCTGGATTTGCCTGTGCTAGGACCGCCGGTGAGGATGAATGCCTGGTGATTGGCGAGGCCGTCTTTTATCTGCTGAAGGGCGTCGTCACGACCGACGAGATCATCGCCGATGGGCGCCGGGCGGCGCTCCCAGGATGTGCGGGCGGCGGTGTGATTGCTCTGGTGGCGAGCATTGGTACGACGTATTTCGCCGCGTGGTTGAACAATCAACGGAGAGCGGAGTCGATTCGGGTGGTTGTTTGCGCTGAGGTCGGGGCAATGAAGGACCGGGCCAAGCGTTACATCGGCGGGGACGCGCAGGCGGCGAGTTCGTCTGTGCCTATGCTAACGACTGTTGCCGATGACCTGGGATTCCTGACGGGAGAGCAGGCGGTGGCGTATCGGATGACCGTGACACTAGCGATGGAGTTTAAGGAGAACCCGACGGATGAGCGGGCAGATGCCTTACTGAAAGCGTGTGATCGGGCTCAAGAGGCGTTGGGCTGTCTGCCACACGGGCAATGAGTACGGGGCGCTGAAGAAGAACAGCCCCCTCACCCTAGCCCTCTCCCGGGGGGCGAGGGGAGTGCCTGCCGCACGGGCACCGCGAGATAGGTATTTGTCGGGGTGGTGAAGGTGCGGGCTGGAAGCCCGCACGACGGCCGATGCCCCTACAGCCGCTTGAACTTCTGGAGCCTCTGGCCTTCCAGGACTTCGCCTACGTAGAGGTCTCCGTGGGAGTCTGTCCAGATGCCGTGGGGGGCTATGAACATGCCCGGGTCGTGGGTTGGGAATCGGCCCCAGCGGGTGATTACGTTGCCGTGCAGGTCTGAGATGGAGATGCGATTGCGTAGCTCTGCGACGTAGGCGATGTCGTTGTTATCGACGTAGACGTCGGTTGGCTGGATGAAGTCTGGCCACGTTTCTACGTGCTTGGCGTCCAGATCGAACACCTGCACTCGGTGGTTCTCACGGTCGGCCACGTAGACAAGATCTTTGTGGATCCAGATGTTGTGCGGCAGGTTGAAGTCGCCGTCCCAGACACCGCCTTCTCGTTCGGTCTGACCCCATGACCACTTGTACTCGCCTTCAGCGGTGAACACGTGGACGCGGTTGTTGCCGTAGCCGTCGGAGATATAGAGATCGCCGTTCGACGCTACTGTCACGTCGGTTGGCTTGTTGAACGGCTCGTTCTCATGCGGCTCATCGACCACACCCAGCGTGCGGATGTGCTCGCCAAATCGAGTGAAGTTCTTGACGGTGTGGTCTGAGGAGTCGGCCAGCCACAGGCTGCCGTCCTTGCCGAAGCACATTCCGTGGGCGCTTGGGAAGTGTCCTTCGCCAAACGAGCGCTGGAATTCGCCATCGCGGTTGAAGACAATGATGGGGTGCTCTGAGCGGTTGAATACGTAGACATCGTCATTTTCGTCCACGGCGACGGCGCCAACCTGAGTAAAGACCCAGCCATCGGGCAGTTTCGCCCAGTCCTCGACGAGTTCGTACCTGAAATCTCCGCTACCTACGATTACCGCCATCATAACCCTCATTTTTAGCTGTTAGGGATGAACATTCAGCGGCAGTCTAATCGCTAACCCGCCATAGCGCACGGTTTCACCAGGGCCCACGGTTTCAAGTAGCGATGCACGGATTCGGCCTACGTGGAATAATCGGCACAACATTTAAAAGGGAGCTTCGCATGCAGTTGGACGATCAGGTAGCAATCATCACAGGCGGCAGTAAAGGCATTGGACGGGCGATCGCCGAGTCGTACGCGGCTGAGGGATGCGCAGTGGTCATAGCGGCGCGGACTCAGAGTGATATCGACGACGCGGTGAGCGCAATATCTTCTGCGGGCGGCAAGGCGCTTGGCGTGCAGTGTGATGTGTCTGATGAGGCGTCTGTGGCCAATCTGGTCGAGAAGACGCTGGCCGAGTTTGGGCGGCTGGATATTCTGGTGAACAACGCCGCCGCAATACACGGACCGATTCCGGCGGTAGAGCTGGATCTGGAAACGTGGCGAACGGTCATAGACGTGAACCTCACGGGCTCGTTCATCTGCGCAAAGGCGGTACTACCTCTCATGTATGAGCAGGGCAGCGGCAAGCTGATCAATATCTCCAGCATTGGTGGTCGTCACGGTGGTTGGGGGCGCGCTGCGTACCGCACTACTAAGGCCGGCCTGATCAACCTGACGGAGACGCTGGCAGCGGAGGGCAAGGAGCACGGCGTGGACGTGAATTGCATCTGTCCTGGCGGCACGGACACAGAGATGGTGCGCATCGCTTCAGGCGGGAACGTCAATCCAGACTGGGTTGCGGCGGAAGAGATCGCCACGGTTGCGCTGTTCCTGGCTGGCCCCGGTGCTTCTGCCATAACCGGAGAGTCTATCGACGTGTTCGGGAAGACGAATCCGCTGTTCGGCGGTCGGAATTTTGGAGAAGACACGGGTCACCGGGCGAAGTAACAAGGTATTCCTGCAGCTACCCGCTCTTCGCCAGTTCCTTGTCTCGCAGGATTCTGCGGAGGATCTTGCCTGATGGGTTCTTGGGGATCTCGTCCACGAATTCCACTTCGGAGATGCGCTTGAAGTTGGCTACTTTGCCTTTGACAAAGTTGATGATGTCATCGGGATCTGCGTTGTCATTGGCGGCTACTACGAACGCCTTCGGAATTTCGCCGGCCTCTTCTTCTGGCTTGCCGATTACGCAGGCGTCAGCCACGTCCGGGTGCTCCAACAAAATGCCTTCCAGCTCGGCTGGTGCGACCTGGAAGCCCTTGAACTTGATGAGCTCCTTCTTGCGGTCAGTAATCCACATTCGGCCGTCAGCATTTATGCGGACAATGTCGCCGGTGTGCAGCCAACCATCTGGCGTGAGCGTTTCGGCGGTGGCTTCCGCGTTCTTGTAGTAGCCCTTCATCACCTGAGGTCCACGGACCAGCAACTCGCCCTCTTCGTCCAATGGCACTTCTGTAACGCCATCTTCCAGGTCTACGACCCGTACCTCAGTATCGGCAAACGGCGTGCCAACTGAACCGAATTCGTACATCCCGTCCTCAGCGTAGTCGAGATGACTCACCGGTGACAGTTCTGTCATGCCATAGCCTTGAATCACGGTGCACCCAAGTACTTCAGATCCTCGGCGTTGCAATTCAGCCGACGATGGCGCGGCTGCCACAAGGCACCATCGCAGCGATGAGAGATCACGTGTAGCCAGGCCGGGATAGCTTGCCAGACCCAGAATCACGGGCGGTGCCATTGGCAAAATCGTCACGCGGTCGCGCTCTATGAGGTCCAGGAATGCCTCCATATCGAAGCGACCCATCACGGTGATCGTGGCTCCAGCAGCAATGGAGCTGATCATGAAAAACATGCCGTAGATGTGGAACATCGGGAGGAACAGCATGCCAACATCGTCGTGCTGGTAGATGGCGATCTCATCTCGGAGATTCATCTGCTGGACGTTGGCGCCAATGTTGAAGTGGCTCAGCATCACGCCTTTGCTGAGGCCGGTTGTACCACTTGAGTACGGCAATGCGGCCAGATCGTTATCAGCGTCGATATCTACTCGTGGGAGATCACCTCTGGCTGATGCGATCACATCTTCAAACGTCTTTGCACCCGGTAGCGGACCGCCAAGAGAAATGGTTTCGCGGATGCCGCTGATCGATGGCCTTGCTAACCCGACCACTTGCTCCATTGCGGAGTGTGCAACAAGAATTGAGGTACCGCTATCGTTAATCTGGTGAGCAATCTCAAGCTCCCGATAGCTGGAATTCAGCGTGGTCACCACGGCGCCGGCCATCACGATGCCGAAAAATACCGGGGCAAACTCAGCGCAGTTTGGAGCGAACAGCGCGACGCGATCACCCTTCTGAACGCCCATCTCTGTGAGACCGATCGCGAACGACCGCGCCTGGTTGAGGATTTCGGCGTAGGTGACGCGACGGTCGCCGTCAATGATGGCAACCTTGTCAGGCCACTGGGCGGCCGCTCGTTCCAGATACACGTGAAGCGGAATCTGCTCGTAATTCGGGATCGATTCTCGGATTAGCGAGGGGCTCATTTATCACTCCAGTTAGCGATGATTTCGATGGAACGCCTACACCCAGCTCGCAGATGCCATCGTACCCACGGCGACTACGATGAATACGGTAGCGGTGCGCACAAACATTCTTGCCTGTCCACTCAAGGCCATACGCTCGGCCATTTCTTCTGGTCCCGGAGGCCCGTCTGCGGCGTCCACCATGGCCAGTATCTTTTTTGTCCGATTCCACGCTGCCAGACCGAACGCGTACCCAATTACCGATGTGACCAGGCCGAGTCCAATAGCCCAACCCCAGTCTGAGTCAAACAACTCTTCGAACGATTTGTCGGGGGTGCGATCAATCAGGATAAATCCAACAATGATCGTCACGCCTCCCAGAGAGAGGAGAACAGGGCTAATCACCCTACCAACGGAGACCATTACAGGGCCAGCGATTTCAGGGCCGAGCGCTCGAATTCTTGGCTCAACAACCCAGGCAAAAATAATGGCTCCACCAGCCCAAAGAACACCCGACACAATGTGGAGCAATCGCAAGACAATTACTTCTTCGTTCATCAAACCCCTCCATCATCACGACCGGCGTCACGAAGTACGTGAACGGCAGAATTATACCGATGGACGTACAATCCGGCGTCACACATCACGAAACAATCGGAACAATAAACGAACGAAAGTGGACGCATGAAGTACAGGCACCTTGGCAACTCCGGACTTGAAGTCTCAGAAATTGGGCTAGGCACCAACAACTTTGGTGGTCGGATGGACGCTGATCAGGCTGCCGGGGTTCTCAATGCAGCGATCGATCTTGGCATCAACCTGATCGACACCGCAGACATCTACTCCCACGGCCAGTCTGAGGACTACATTGGTCGCGCTCTTGGCGATAAGAGTGGCAAGCGAGAGTCTGTGATCATCGCAACCAAGTTTGGTATGGACTGGGAAGACGGTCCCCACGGCCAGGGCGGCTCCCGAAAGCACATCATGGACAGCGTGGAAGGCAGCCTCCAACGGCTCCAGATCGACTACATCGACCTCTACCAGTTCCACCGCCCGGACCCCAACACGCCAATCGAAGAGACGCTGAATGCGCTCGACGACCTG
>CAUZJA010000139.1:0-7723 GCA_963579925.1 Dehalococcoidia bacterium
ATCTGTCCACCATTTTAACCCTCTCATCTACCTCAGGACATGCGCACTCTTGCCAGAGGGATTAAGATTCGGCGCAATCAACAACGCAATCCATCAACTCGACCCGCCATTGCCATCGGAGGTCTCCGCAGATGCCTGATCAGGAAATGTACAACCCGCCAGCATCGTTCCAGAAGTCAGCGTTCGTCTCCAGCATGGAGCAGTACGAGCAGGAGTATCAGCGCTCCATCGATGACCCTGAAGGGTTCTGGGCGGAGAAAGCCAGCGAACTTCACTGGTTCAAGAAGTGGGACTCAGTCCGGGACTACAACTACAACATGGACGATGGCCCCATCGACATTAAGTGGTTTGAGGGCGGTACCACCAATATTGCGTACAACTGCCTCGACCGGCATCTGCCAGAGCGAGCTGACCAGCCTGCCATTCTGTGGGAAGGTAACGCGCCCGGTGAAGACCGAACGATTACTTACGGTGAGCTACACGACCAGGTCTCGAGATTTGCCAACGTCCTGAAATCAAAAGGCGTGGAAAAAGGTGACCGAGTCTCCATCTACCTGCCGATGATCCCGGAACTAGGAGTCGCAATGCTGGCCTGTGCACGCATTGGCGCAATCCACTCGATCGTGTTCGGTGGCTTCTCCGCAGATGCACTGGGCGACCGCATCGCTGACTCCACATGCAAGATTCTGATCACATGTAACGGTACCCACCGCGGCGATCGGCCGGTCCAGATGAAACCCATTGCAGATGAGGCGATGGCGAAAGCTGAGGCACAGATGGGTGAGCCAGTCCAGAACTGCGTCGTGGTCGAGCGCGTCAAGGACAACCCGGACATCCCATGCGAGCTGAAGGACGGACGAGACACGTGGTGGCATGATGAACTCGCCGCCGCGAGCGATAATTGTCCGGCTGAAGAGATGGACGCGGAAGATCCGCTATTCATCCTCTACACCTCCGGCTCCACCGGCAAGCCAAAGGGCGTGCAGCACAGCGTTGGTGGCTACATGGTCTACGCGTCGCTCACCCACAAATTGGTGTTCGACTACCAGGATGGCGATATCTTCTTCTGCACGGCCGATATTGGCTGGGTAACGGGCCACTCATACATCGTCTATGGCCCGCTCGCGAACGGCGCAACAACGCTCATGTTCGAAGGCATTCCAACCTACCCCGGGCCCGACCGCTTCTGGCAAATCGTTGAGAAGTGGAAGGTCAACCAGTTCTACACCGCCCCTACCGCCATCAGGGCCATTGCCCGTGAAGGCAGCGAGTGGCCGGACAAGTACCCGATGAAGTCTCTGAAACTGCTCGGGACGGTGGGTGAGCCCATAAACCCCGAGGCATGGCGCTGGTACAACACCCACGTCGGCAAAGAGCGCTGTCCCATCGTCGACACGTGGTGGCAGACGGAGACCGGAGGCATCATGATCACGCCGCTGCCCGGCGCAACGCCAACCAAGCCCGGCTCAGCCACGCTGCCATTCTTTGGCATCAATCCCGTAATTCTCGACCCGGAAACTGGCAAAGAGATCGAAGGCAACGGTGTTTCCGGTGTACTTGCGATCAAGGAGCCATGGCCAGGCCAAATGCGCACGATCTACGGCGACCACGCCCGGTTCGAAGACACCTACTTCCAGATGTACAAGGGCTACTACTTCACCGGAGACGGCAGCACTCGTGACGAAGATGGCTACTACTGGGTTACAGGCCGCGTCGATGACGTCATAAACGTCTCCGGCCATCGCATGGGTACGGCAGAAGTCGAGAGTGCGCTCGTGCTGCACGATAACGTCGCGGAAGCTGCTGTGGTGGGCTACCCTCATGAGATCAAGGGTCAAGGCATCTATGCCTACGTCACCCTCAATGTGGGAGTCGACTACTCAGACGACCTGAAAACCGAGCTGCGAAATCAAGTTCGCTCCGTAATCGGTCCAATCGCCGCGCCAGACGTAATCCACTGGGCGCCAGCGCTGCCGAAAACGCGATCCGGAAAAATCATGCGCCGCATCCTCCGCAAAATAGCCAACAACGAAGCCGACACCATAGGTGACACGTCAACGCTGGCGGAACCGCAGGTAGTAGACGACCTAATCGCCAACAAGGTGTAGCTGAGGAACGCTCCAAAGCGTCCCGAAGTCCCGCCTTATCCCCTCTCCCAGTGGGAGAGGGCTAGGGTGAGGGCGCGCTACGTCCGCCGCACACGCCTGTACCACCCGTCAGAAATCCCCTCACCTCAATCCTCTCCCCCAAGGGGCGAGGAAGTAGATCCATCCGCCACACATTACTGTGTGCTTGTCCCCTCTCTCATTTGGGGAGAGGGCGAGGGAGGTTCCCGTGCCTAGTCCGCGCGCTACAGCCAGGCGATCGCCTGACCACCACCGGCGGCCAGCGCCACCACAATCCACGGCGGCCACCTGAGCAGGGCGAGCAGGCCGAATGCGCCCAGTGCCAGGCTTATGTCCTTCTCATCGCGAATTGCCGTGGTCCAGATTGGGTCGTAGAGCGCGGCCAGAAGAATGCCAACCACTACGGCGTTCACGCCCAACAACGCTCGCCTGACGCGCTGATTGGCGCGGAGGGAGGGCCAGTACGGCATCACGCCCACTACCAGTAGGAACGATGGCAGGAATATGGCACCCAGTGCGATCAAGCCACCCACCCATCGTGCAGATGAGAAGTCGATCACGCTGCCAAGGTACGCAGAGAACGTGAACAGCGGGCCGGGAACGGCCTGAGTTGCGCCGTAACCGGCCAGAAACTGATCTTCCGTGAGTAGTCCGGGTTCAACCGTTTCAGCCTGAATGAGCGGCAACACAACATGCCCGCCGCCGAAGACCAGCGACCCGGACGAGTACATGCCGTCGATTACGTCAATCGAGCGGTCATCGGTAAGCTCGCTGGCGATGGGCAACGCGATCAAAAGGGCAAAGAACGCGAAGATGGCGACGACACCGATTCGTTTGTGGCCCACCGCCCGAGATGGTTCGCCCGAATCCTCGTCTGTGTGCAAGATGAAGTAGCCGACTGCCGCGCCAATCGCTATAATACCCACCTGCCAGAAGAATCCCGGTACTAGCAGCATTGAGATTGCGGCGGCAATTGCTATCGAACCGCGTATCGCATCAGGCGCCAGCGTTTTCGCCATGCCCCAGACCGCGAGGGCTACCACTGCCACGACGACGACCTTCAGGCCGTGCAGCCAACCGGCATCTGCTACGTCACCTATCTCCGTAACGCCATAAGCGAACAGAATCAGAGCAATCGCCGATGGCATCGTAAATCCGAACCATGCAATCAGTGCGCCTAGTATGCCGCCTCGCAGCTGCCCCACGGCCATGCCAACCTGGCTGCTAGCAGGCCCCGGCAACACCTGCGCCAGCGCTACTATGTCTGCGAACTCGCGCTCGCTCAGCCACTGCTTCCGGCCGACGTACTCATCACGAAAGTAGCCGATGTGTGCGATTGGCCCGCCAAATGACATCAACCCCAGCTTGAGGGCGGTCGAAAAAACCTCCAACAGGTTGCGCGCTCCGCTGGGGGCATCGGGGGTATTTGAGTCCGGTGGTGTGGCGTCTGTCATGGCGTGCGGGGCCATCATATGCGGTGTGGCGATGTTGCGGAGTCCGAGTGATGTGACGCCCAATTAATGCAGCGACATGTTGCTGCAGGCCGTTGTCTCTTTGACTGCATCGCCTCACATGCTCATAATCACGCCCGCACTGATTTTTGAATCGACAAACAGATGCCCCGGGCAAAGGAACAGACCATTGGCGAAGATGACTGGCTCACAGTTTGTGGCGGAAACGATCAAGTCGTACGGAGTGGATCACATCTTCTTCGTACCCGCCGTCCTTTATCAGTTGCTCTCAGAGTTTGAGAAGATCGGCGGAAAAGCAGTCATGGCACACTCGGAAAAGTCGGCCGCGTATATGGCTGATGGGTACGCTAGAGCTCGCAAAGGGCCAGGCGTGGCACTTGGGCAGTCCGTAGGCGCAGTGAACCTCGCCGCGGGATTGCAAGACGCGTTTCTAGCGCTGTCTCCAGTAGTCACGCTAACTGGCCGACGGCAGCCTGGCTGGCGACAGCGTCACTCCTATCAGGAGATCGACCACCGGGCACCGTTTGATGCGGTTACCAAGTTCAACGCCGAAGTGGAGTCCCAGGAAGAGCTGCCAATGCTGCTTCGACAGGCCTTCCGGGCTGCGGTGACAGGCGCAACTGCACCAACGCACCTCGATTTGCCAGGAATATCCGGAACCGATCTGATGGGCGAAGGCGACTTTGAAGTCATCCCCGAGCCGCGCTTCGCCAAGCAGCCGCCGTTCCGACCGCTTCCTGATCCCGTAGACATACGGGCCGTAGCCGATCTGCTTCGGCAAGCAGAGCGACCTGCCATCGTCGCTGGTGGTGGCGTCACAACTTCTGGTGCTGCAGTCGAACTTCGGGAGCTAATCGAGAAGCTCAACATCCCGATGGCATACGCGCTGAACGCCAAGGGACAGGTTCCAGATGACCACCCGCTGAACGTCGGGATGGTCGGTTCATACTCACGCTCTTCAGCGAACAAGTTCATCCGAGAAGCTGACCTCGTCCTCTACATCGGCAGTCGTACGGGCAGCCAGGTCACACACGATTGGAAGATTCCTGGCCCGGGAGTGAAGGTCGCTCAGATTGACGTCGAAGGCGAAGAGCTTGGCCGCAACTATCCAAACTCCGCCAGCGTGCTCGGCGACGCCCGCGAGTCGATTCGAGCGCTGCTCAGCGTTATGGATCCTGTGCAGAACCGCGACAAGTGGCTTGGCCGGTATCGCGAGATCGTCGCTGACTGGACTGCTGAGCAACAGGAGTTCTGGGAGTCCGATGCGATTCCAATGCGCCCTGAGCGCGTCTGCAAAGAGATATCAGCAGCGCTGCCTGACGACGGTGTAGTGGTGGTCGACACCGGCCACAATGCCATGTGGGCGGGTATGTATTTGGACATCAACAAGCCTGGCCAGCAGTTCATCCGCTGTGCAGGCTCACTGGGCTGGGCCTTCCCGGCAGCAATTGGCGTCAAGTACGCCGTTGGCGACCGTCCTGTGGTCTGCTTCACCGGCGATGGTGGTCTCTGGTACCACTTCACTGAACTGGAAACGGCCGTCAACCATGGCCTCCCATTTGTCACGGTGGTGAACGACAACCGCTCGTTCAACCAGACGCAGGGTGGTGTGAGGCGTGCCTATGAGGGTAGTGGAAGCGAAGGCGACAACGTCTGGAAGTTCACTGACGTGGACTTCGCAGCTGTCGCCCAGGAGATGGGCGCGGTTGGAATGAAGGTCACACGACCAGACGAGCTTGGTGCTGCCATCGACGAGGCCATCAAGGCTGACCGACCTGTAATTATCGACGCAAAAACTGACCCGGCGGCGATGGCTCCGCTGGCGTGGGGGTAACCAGATGAAAGCTGCAATTATGCGAGGCAAGCAACGCCTCGAGATCGAAGATGTCCCGACGCCGGAGCCGGGGCCAAGTGATGTTCTGATCAAGATCAAGTACAACGGCCTCTGCGGGTCTGACGTGCACCGGTTCCAGTATGGAGCGGCCGAAGAAGGCTCCATCATGGGCCACGAGTACATCGGCGAAGTCAAGCAGGTTGGCCAGGGCGTGACCCGTTGGAAAGAAGGTGACCGCGTAGTCGGCGGCGGAGGCACCAATCCTGCTCCAACAGGCGGAGCGTTCGGCGGTGCTCGATACAGCGCCCAGTCCGTGGGCTTCAAGTCCCCAAAATGGGGCGGATTCGCCGAGTTCATCACACTGCCAGAGTGGGCACCATCGCCAATCCCAGACAACGTGCCGGACGAGATGGCCGTGCTGGCCGAGCCATGCGCCATTGCAGTCCACGCCGTTCGAAGGTCTGCGTTCCGAGTCGGCGACGATGCAGTCGTGATGGGCGCTGGCCCAATCGGTCTACTGATCCAGCAGGTTTTGAAAGCTGGCGGAGCGAACAATATATACGTATCTGAGCCTGCTCCTGCAAGAGCGGAAGCTGCGGCTGCACTGGGCGCTACACGAGTGTTCGACCCGGCGGCCGAGAAGGTTGTCGAAGAGATCGTCGAGCTATCCGGCGGACTTGGCGTCCCGGTGGCCTTCGACGCCGCGGCAGCAAAGTCGACGCTCCAGCAAGGTCTGGAGATGGTGCGACGCGGCGGAGAGGTACTGCTGGTATCGATGGCATGGGTCGACGTGCCGCTGCTCACCGTGGAATGGATTGGCCGCGAGGTCGAAATGAAAGCCGCCTACGGCTCAACTCCGCAGGACTGGCAAACAGTGCTGACGCTCATGGAGCGCGGCCAGATTGACCACAAGCCAATGGTGCCAGTCGATAGCTTCATTGGGTTCGACCAGATGCAGGAGTCCATGGAACGCCTCATGTCTCCTGATGAGCACATCCAACTCGTTCTCGCACCCTAGCCGAATCGCGATAACCGTAACTAGCCGACAAACGGAGATGTACACGTGCCCAGAGTTTTGATCGCCGGTGCCCAGCAGGAGATTTCCAGCTTCAATCCTGTGATTTGTGACTACGACTTCTTCACTAAGATGTGGGGTGATGAGATCGTAGACAAGAACCGCGGTCAAAACTCCGAGGTCGGCGGCGCAATTGAGGCGCTGGAGAAGATGCCAGGCATGGAATTGGTGCCTACGTACAACGCCGGTGCCGGAAGCGCCGGGCCATTAGAGCACGCGTCGTTCCTTCGTATTGCTCGCGAGTTCGAAGAAGCGATTCAGCCCCACGCTGGCAAGGTAGATGGAGTATTCCTCCACTTCCACGGCTCAATGGGTACGACTGAAGAGCTTGATCCGGAGGGCTATCTCATCGAGCGGGCTCGGGCGATCCTTGGCGAGGACATTCCGTTCGTGTTCACTGGTGATATCCACGGCGTCACGACTGCTCGAATGCTTCGGCACACGAACGGCATGGCGATTTACCACACCTACCCGCACACCGATTTCGCAGACACCGGACGCCGAGCAGCTCGTGCGCATGCTGGAAGGCGGCGTGAAGCCCGTAATCGCCCGCGCAACGGTGCCAGCTCTCGTCCGCGGCAATGAACTGATCACTGAGACCGGCCTATTCGGCAATCAAGTCCGGTGCGCCAAGTCTCTGCACAATAATCCAAAGGTGCTCAACGCGGGGATGCAGATCGGAAACCCGTTCACAGATGTTCCGGAGGTCTGCAGTCAGGCGATTGTGATCACAGACGGCGATGAGGAACTTGCGCGCGAGTCAGCCTTGAAGATGGCCCGTGAGTTCTGGCCGAATCGAGCGAAGATGCAGGCCATCTTCACCCCGCTTGAGGAGTCGGTCAGAGAGGCCGCAAACCTTGATTCGCCAATCATGTTCACCGATGCTGCCGATGCACCATCATCCGGCTCCCCCGGCGACAGCAACGCCATCATCGAAGAGATCGTCCGGCAGGGCCAGGCGTACACCGTCCTCGCACCAATCGTGGATGCTCCGACTGCTGAAAAAGCACACCGACGCGGCACCGGCGCCACTTTCATAGCCACAGTTGGCGGCGATCAGGATCCTCGCTACAGGCCGCTGGAGCTTGAACTCACGGTCCAGAGCATCTACGAGGGTGATGGCTTCCCACTGGAAACATGGGGCGGCCACGAAGACCCCGGCAACACCGCGGTGCTCACGTCCGGGAATCTGACGCTGGTCGTGATTTCGAATCCG
>CAUZJA010000140.1:0-7617 GCA_963579925.1 Dehalococcoidia bacterium
CGGACCATTGCAGATCGGATTGCTAGACGAGAGCACGATGAAAACAGTAAAAACACCAGTGAATGTGTTACCTATGTGCCCGGTCTAAAGTGTTACCCATGTCCCCGGCTGCACAGTGAGGGGGCTGCTACTCTTCCTCCGCCCTGCGGCAAGTACCAGCTTCGCTATGCCCGTGCGGCAGGCACCCCAAACAGGAGACCCGCTCCATGCCAAGACTGATCGTCCTCGGCTCCGGCACCCCCGCCCCAAGTAACGTGCGATGGGGCTCTTCATTCATGCTGCAAATTGGCGGCGAGTGGATGATGTTCGACTGTGGCCCAGCCGCCACCTACAAGATGTACGCATCAGGTTTCAAAGCCACTGAAGTCGACCACCTCTTCTTCACCCACCACTACTCTGATCACGACGCCGACTACCCGTGCTTCCTGCTCGCGCGCTTTGACATGTCCATCGGCAAAGAGAATGAACTCAACGTCTACGGCCCAACGCTCACAGAGCAACTCACCGAACGAGTCCTGGGCGAAGACGTCGGCGCCTACTGTCACGATATCGTCGCTCGCACCAACCACCCGCTTAGCCTTGAGGCACGTACACAGCGGCGGCAAACTGCCCCGACGCGCCCCCAAGATCAACGCCCGCGATATCAAGCCTGGTATCGTAGCCACAGGAAAATCGTGGGAGATCACGGCCGCTCCGGCAGAGCACGTCCAGCCGTACCTCGATTCACTCGCTTACCGCATCGACTCCGATGAGGGCTCAATCGTCTTCTCAGGCGACACCCGCCCCTGCCAGAGCCTGACCGATCTGGCAAAAGGAGCTGACCTGCTAGTCATGGAGTGCATCAAGCTGCACGACGACTGGAAAGGAACGGCATCCGCTGATTCCGAGACCGACACCTGGGGCGCTGGCCAAACAGCGCAAGATGCCGGAGTGAAACGCGTGCTCCTTAACCATCAGAACCTCACTCTGGAAGACCTCATCAAGAAGACGCAAGCAATCCACGAAGTGAAGCAGTTCTACGGTGGACCGGTGCTCTGGGCAGACGAACTGATGGAAGTTCCGTTCGAATAGCACTCACGGCCTGATGAACACGCAACTGGACACGCTCGATTGGCCCGGCGCGGCGGCACAGAAGGACCCGGTCGAATATAAAGACGCCATCGTCGCCATGGCGCAATCTCGACTCGCGTTCGACGCTGAGACGGCTATCGATCGATTCGCGCCGGTGCTCCACTTCCACCCCAACGAAACACACTTCCCATCATCAATTGCGTGGTACCTGGAGCGCATTCAACTCCGGTTCGACCGCCGGTTCAAGCGAGATATACCGGTCGGCATCACCGGCTCAACCAGCCTCAGCACGCTTGCCCACCAGAAATGTCACGACATCGGATCTGCAGGCAGCGAACAGACCCCATTCTTCATGGAGATTACACACGATGGTGATGAGCGGCTAGTTGAAGCGGGAGACACCGATTCGGCCAATGTCTACGTCCATGTGCGCCCCGCCCTCAGTGCTGACAGCATGTCTGATATCCAGTACTGGTTCTTCTACCCACTCAACGGCTGGGACGACCGACATCACCGCCACGACGGCGACTGGGAACACATCACCGTGCGCGTCACAAACACACCCACGCCAGAACCAACCGCCATCTACTTCAGCGCCCACGGCCCGGGAATGGGCAGTTGGGTCACTGATGGCTTGTCTTCTATGTCCAGTGCGGAGCACCACCCGGTGGTCTACTCCGCCCTCGCCAGCCATGCCAGCTACGCCAGCCCCGGCACCTACAAACGAGGTGGCCTTCGCCCCGTCGATCACACCGCGGATGGCGGCCAAACCTGGGACACCACTAACCGAACAAAGCTCGTCGCACTAAGCGGACAACCACTCGTAAATCACGATTGGATTACCTACTCAGGACGCTGGGGTGAATCCGGCGCGTGGTACCTGCCGTGGATCACCCACGGCCCGGTCGGCCCAGCGTTCCAGGCCAGCTGGTACCAGGAGTAGTAGCTACTCCTTCCAGAGATCGCCCAAGACCACGTCAGCCCGCTCCTCCTGCAACGTCCGGTAGACGAACATCTTGTCGCGTCCCCACCCGCGGGCATTGCCCTCAACCAGCCGCTGCCGCACCAGGTTCGCGATATCCATCGGCACGCCGTTCAACGCGCCCAACTCGCAGGCAAGCCTCACATCCTTGAGCGCCAACTCCAGATAGAACGTCTTCTCATCAGCCTCAAAACTCCGGTCGAACGAGCCATCGGCCCACGCGTCAAATGGCCGGTTCTTGCCCCCAGTGCTGCCAGCGATAGCCGTCGCCAGCGTCTTCAGATCGATACCAGTCTTCACCCCGGCCGTCAGCACCTCGACGACACACGAGTAGATCATTGCCCCAACCACGTTGTTCATCAGCTTGCAGGTAGTACCCGTGCCAGAAGGCCCGCAATACATAACCTTGTCGCCCATCGCATCCAGAATCGGCTTCACCTCAAGGTAGGCATCCTCGTCACCACCCACCATCACGCAAAGATCCTGATCGATCGCACCCTGCACACCACCACTAACCGGCGCATCCAGGAAACGCACACCCTTCTGCTCCATGAACTCCCGCTGAAGCCGCGCAATCATGTCTGACGCGTTGGTGGAAAGATCGATCACGATGGAGTCGGAATCGACACCCTCCATAATCCCGTCAGGCCCCAGACACACCGCCTCAACGTGGTGAGGCATCGGCAGCGACATAACAACAACATCAGAGTCACGAGCCATCTGAGCTGGTGACTCCGACCACTCCGCCCCCATCTCCTGCAAGTTCGCCGTCACCTCCGGCCGGATGTCATGCACCCTGAACTCAGACGCTGCCGGCAGCATATTGACCGCCATAGGATTCCCCATATTTCCAGCGCCAATCCATCCAACCTTCATCGTTCCGCTCCCTGCATTTGGTGTGGCCATTCTCTGTGGACCGGACTATGCGCCGGATCATGGCTTCGTGCAAGTAAGGCGAGGGCACCGCGCACCTTCATCCGTAGTCCTGAGGAAGAACGCCCCGCGACCGACGTGAGGACCTCATCCCCAACGATGGAAATACCGAAGCGTCCATCAACCAAAACACCTCGCGACAACGAGCAACGCGCTCCCCAATCTTCAAATGTGCCGAGCGCAGCTCCGCAGTTGCTACGCCATGTCTCCCCACGTGGGGCCGCTCTTCGTCTCCACATTCAGCGGCACGGCAAGATCCATCGCGCCCGGCATGTACTCATTCGCCAGGCCCATCATCTCCTCAAGCTCACCCGGCGCCACTTCAAATATCAACTCGTCATGCACCTGAATCGACATCCGAGACTCAAGCTTCCGCCGCGTCATTTCCGCATCGATATTGATCATCGCAATCTTCACTATGTCCGCCGCCGTACCCTGAATCAGCATGTTCACAGCCATCCGCTCAGCCGCCGCACGATATCCCGGATTCACCGACTGCAGTTCCGGCAACTGCCGCCGCCGCCCGCTCAGCGTCTCAACATACCCGTTGCGTTTGGCTTCGTTCTTCACGCCCTCCAGGTAGTCCCGAATGCCCGGATACTTGGCGAAATACATATCGATAAATTCCTGACCCTGCTTACGGGACAGATCAGTCTGCCGCGCCACACCCACCGGCCCAAGCCCGTAGATCACGCCAAAGTTCAGCACCTTTGCGATACGACGAGCATCCGCGGACACCTCCTCGCCCTCACTGATCTCGTACATCGCCCGAGCAGTCGCGGCGTGAATGTCTTCGCCCGCATGGAACGCCGCCAGCAACCCAGGCTCCTGCGACATGTGCGCCAGAATGCGAAGCTCAATCTGCGAGTAGTCAGCGCCCAGCAGCGACCAACCATTCGCCGAATCCGCAACAAACGCACGCCGCACCTGTCGTCCAAGCTCCGTGCGTACTGGAATGTTCTGCACGTTCGGATCAGAGCTGGATAGCCGACCCGTGGCCGATCCAACCTGGTTGAAGCTGGTGTGCACCCGGCCCGTATCAGGCGCAATAAGCAACGGCAGCGCATCAACGTACGTTGACTTCAGCTTGGCGAGGCTCCGGTACTTCAGAACGTTGCCAATCAGCTCGTGTGCTTCAGGCCGCAAGCCTTCCTTCTCAAGAAGACCCTCCATCGTGTTCGCATCAAGTGTGTAGCCCGTCTTCGTGCGCCGAGTCTTCGGCACATCCCACTCGTCAAACAATATCTCCGCTAACTGACGGGTGGAGTTCAGATTGATCTCTCGCCCACCCAGCAACTCGCCCGTGTCAGCAATGATGCTCGCGATCTCCTTGCCAAGCACGTTCGACATATCGCTCAGCACGTTCTTATCGACCAGCATCCCGTTCTGCTGCATCTTCACGATCACCGGCAGCAGCGGCATCTCGATATCATCGAACACGTGCCGCGCACCGTGCTCTTCAAGCTGTGGCTCAAACCGCTCCCGCAATCGCCACGTGAAATCGGCATCGGCAGCAGCATATGGAGCGGCTGCGTCCACCGTCACCTCAGACATCAGAATCTGCTTCTTGCCAACACCGATCAAGTCCTTGATAGGCGTCATCTCAATCTGGAATTGATCCAGCGTCAGCGGCTTCAAACCAATCTGCCGACGACCCGTCAACGCCGCCGCAATCATCGTGTCGAAATCGACCCCCTGGCAGTGAATCCCGGCCTTTTCCATCACCATCAGGTCGTAGTTCGCGTTGTGCGCCGACTTAGGAATAGCCGGGTCTTCAAAAATAGGTCGCAGCGTATCCAGAACATCGTCCATCGGAAGCTGATCGCCCTCGATATGCCCAACGGGCACGTACCAACCCTTGCCCTCAGTGTTCGAGACAGAGATACCCACTAGATCGCAAATAACCGGGTTCGTCCCAGTCGTTTCCGTATCGAACGCAAACCCGCGCTCACTCGATATCTCCGTCACCAGTGCAGCCAACTGCGCCACAGTCGTCACCGTCTCGTAGTCGCCATCAACCTCCTTAGGTGGAGGCGGCTCTTCCGTATCGAACCCCAACTGCATCGGCTCGTTCGCGCCAGCACCAGCATCAGGAGCGGTAGCCACCGCAGGTGCGTCCTTTGTGACCGCTCCATCCTCAACCGTCGGGATGCGATTAATCACAGCGTTGAAGTCCAACTTCACCAACTCAGCGATCACCGCCTCGCGGTCGTACTTCCAGAACTCCGCCTCTTCCGGCTTGAACTCCAGCCCCGGAACATCAGTCACAATCGTCGTCAGAGTCTTGCCGCGGAATGCCTCATCGCGATGCTCCTCCAGCAACCCCTTCACACGCTTCGCCCCACGAATGCCAGTCTCAAGCACAGCATCCAGATCCTCGTATAGCGCCTCAACGTATCGAGGCCCCAGTAGCACCCCTTGCGCAGCCTTCTGCCCAACACCCGGCACTCCCGGAATGTTGTCCGAAGGGTCTCCCATCAACGCCTTCAAATCGGCAACAGAGTCAGGCCCAAGCCCCCCGTACCGCTCCACAACCGCCTCAACATCATAGATCTTGGTTTCTCCAAAGCCCGTGTACATCAGCAACTTCACAGTCTCTGAAACAAGCTGAAGCTGGTCAGCATCACCAGTCACAATCAGCGTTTCGATACCCTGCTCCGTCGCCTGTTTCGCGATCGTGCCAATCGCGTCATCAGCCTCATACCGAGGTATCTCAAAAACCGGCACGCCAAACGCACCCATCACATCCTTCAGCATCGGAATCTGGGCATGCAGATCATCCGGCGCGGGCGGCCGCTGTGCCTTGTACGCCGGGAACAGCTCATCCCGGAACGTCTTCCCCGGCGGATCGAAAGTCAGCGCCACATGCGACGGCTTGTGGTCGTTGATCACCTTAATAAAGGTATTCATAAACCCGTACACACCACGAGTATCAACGCCCGCGGTATTCGAGAGCCGTTCAGGAATCGAGAACCACGCCCGGAAAACCATGGCGTGTCCATCCATCAAAAGAAGAAGCGGTTTTTTAGATGCCATAACAACCTCGCAACAAGTTCAAATTGAGATAGCCGGATTATAGGCGCAGTAGGGCGTATGGGGCTCCACGGCCACGTCGGTGCAGATTGAACCGCGGTAGCCGCGGGGCTTGCCCCGCTCCTCGATACACCCACGTCAATTCACTCCTCACCAAGCCCCCCCGTGCCCCATCCGTCTTTCCGGCGTAGGCCGGAATCCAGGCACGCACTCATCGGAGGTCAAGAGACCCCACATACGCGACCGAGAGGAGGATGCGCAGACTCGGCCCCCAAACAGTAAGGGCTACGCGCTAGCCCATCTCCGACGGCATCAGCGCCGCCACCACCGCAAAGTTCGCCGGCGTAGCAATCCCGTGCTGCGCGCCCAACTCAACCACACGCCCGTTCAGCAACCCAACCTCAATCACATTCCCGGCAATCACGTCATGCCCCATTGAACCAATAATGAATGGCTCCCGAGACTGCGTCGTCTTCAAAATATTCGCAGCCGCTCCCTCTGGCATCGCGACCCCCTCAGCCCGAGCAATCGCCGCAACCTCTTCCAGCACCTGCAGGTACATCGCGGTCGTCGTCTCCTGAGCAAAAATATCGCCAATCGGCTTGCGAGTCATCGCCGTCATCCCGCTCAGCGCGCAGATAAACGTAAACTTCTGCCAGATTGCCATCTCGATATTCTCGTGCGCCGATGCTGTAATTCCCGCGTCCACGCAGGCCGTCACAAGCTCCTCAACCCGCGCCGACATTCCGCCCGCCACCTCACCAATCTCCATCGTGCCGGGACCACCACCCTGCGTGATAACCCCAGGCTCGGAAATCATCGCCGACACCGTTGCCGTACACCCCAGCACATGCTCAGCCCCAAACGCCTCGCTCAACACACGCTCGCTATCGATACCGTTCTGCGTCGACACGATCATCGTGCCATCCCCAACCAGCGGCGCCATCGCCTCAATCGCAGTGTCAGTCCCGTAGCTCTTCACCGCAAAAATCACCAGATCGGCAACGCCAATCGACCCCATATCGTCAGTAGCAGCAATGTTATCCAGATGGTAATCACCCATCAGCACCGTGTTCAACTGCAGGCCACCTGACTTAATCGCCGCCAGATGCGGCCCCCGGGCAATCATCGTCACATCATGCCCCGCCTTAGCCAGCGCACCACCGTAATACCCGCCAGTCCCACCAGCCCCAACAACCGCCACACTCAACTTGCTGCTCAATATCGCTTCCTTTTATAAGGAGGTCCAAATACGTACATAGTCGATGCCAAAAGCACCGCCGCAAATCATACCCTGCGAAGCCCTCCCCGGTAGCGGCGGGTCTGAGACCCGCTCTTCCACGCTACTTCCGCGCACTCACCCCCAAGCGACGCCCAGACCCCACCCGTCATTCCCTTGAAAAAGGGAATCCAGACACGCACATCGATGAAGTAAAAACACCCTTCATAGCCACAACCGCTCCCATTCCACGGTACCGGCGGGTCTAAGACCCGCTCTTCCCACGCACACTCTCAACCCAGCGTCGCTCACATCACAACGCCCGTTGACACCCCCACAACCACAGCGCGATGATACCTAGTGTCACTATATATAGTGA
>CAUZJA010000141.1:0-7605 GCA_963579925.1 Dehalococcoidia bacterium
AGAGCCTCGTGTGATGCCCTGCACGCTCAGTTGCGCACTCTCCTTTGCCGATCCATTGATGTAAGAACCCATGTACGTGAAGTACCCAAGCGAAGCAATGAGAATCGTGCCAATCAGCGCAACTGCAGCCATGCCATCCCAGCCTGCGATCGCCAGTGGATCGACGAGCAACTGACGTTTGAGCGATCGTGAATCCACTACGTGAACCACACCACTGGTTCGTCTTCTGACTTCGCTGATGAGCTCTGACAGATCCTCTTCTTCGGTTGAGAAGTAAATCTCGTTTCGGCTGTTCGGAAGAGATTGGCCAAGCGAATCCAGATAGTCGGATACGGCGGCATAGTCCGCGATAACGAACCCGATACGATCAGGATCCAAAGTGGGGAAGTACTCCACCGTGTCCACAATCACCAATGGTGTGAACACTCCAAAAATCTGAGACACAAATGGCACGCCAACCTCAACGGGAATCTCATTCATAAACGACTCACTCGCCAGCACCGGCAGAGCGTCGCCAAACACAGAGCGGTAGATGCCCCGCACGCCGTTGTCCGTCCCACGCCCCAGCACCAACTGCCCCATCTGATCGCCAGAATGCATACCAAGTTCGGGCGGCTCGCTCACCAGAGTGAAAGTTGTGTCCAACCCTTCTGACGTAGCCAAAATGCCCCAGTCATCGCGATCCTCGAACGGAACGACAAGATGGCCTTCAACGCTGCCATCTGGCAGTTGAACCAGCGCGTCCATATCGTCAAATGAGAACGTCGTCGGAGTGCCAGCATCGCCAACAGTCGGTTCAAAGACTTGTATCGACGCGATTCTTGCCGGATAGGTCACCCGATCTGGAATTGCTGACGACTGATAATGCCAATCCGGGCCTTGCAATGGCCCAAGCGTCACGGTGTGCACGCGGTCGGTTGCGTCTTTCACGGTGACCCACAAGAATAAATTAGCCGCAGGAGGATCGATCTTCGCCCACATGCCCAGCTCAATTGAGCCTTCTGGTAACAGCACGTCAGGAGCAGATTCGGTAATCGTGATCGTCTCAAGCAGCGGGCTCAGCGGAGCATTCGCGAAGTCATCACGGAACCAGGAGATATCGGCAAACGCCTGTGGATCCAGAGCAAATAGTTCAAACTCTTCCCCCTCACCTGTGGTCCCAAAGTTGGCGGAGCCCTTCAGTCCCAGAGCGGTAGCATCGATCCCGGATATGGAACCCAGCTCCCGCATCGTCGATCCGCCAATTCCACCCTCAGCCGTTATATTCTCAATGTGAAAGTCACTGGCCGTCTCATATTGAATACGCTGGTCAGCGCTGAGTTCCAACGTACCTGACAGTGTTCCAGCAAGCACGCCAAGACCCGAAGCAAGCACCAGCAGCAGAATCGGCCATGCGTACTGGTATGGGCTGCGAGCAAGCTTCCACAGCGCCATCGCAACCCACACCGGCGCTCGCCGACCAGCAATCGCGCTGATGACGCGGAGCACCAACGGGAATATGCGTAGGGAAATTAGCGCCGCCGCCACAAGAATGAGAACGGGCCCAAACATCGCTGCAATATCTATGCTCTGCTCACCTGAAGAATCCGTGACCACGATACTTTGCTGCGTTCTCAGCTCCCAGATGACAAGGCCACCAAGAATCAATATGACGAAGTCCAGATAAAACCTCTGGAATAGCGGCTTACGGGTTGGCCGCGCCGCCAGTACCTTCTCTGCCACAACGCTGTTTCGAGCCTGAATTACGGCCGGAACAACAAGGATGACCGTAGTAGCGATTCCCGCCGCAATCGCCGCCGCAAACGGGACCCACGATAACTCCACAGGCAGCGCATTACCTCGGGTGATGATCTCGTAAGACCCAATACGCCCAAGTTGAGAAATGATCAGAAGCGCCACAAAGGGAGCAGCGATAACCGGCACGGCCACTATTGGGAACAACTCAAGCGCATACATCCGAGCAACCTGCGCGGTACTGATGCCACGACTACGCAGCATCGAGATATCTTCACGACGTTTGTGCACCAGGATGCCTGACACCAGATACAGGTAGTACGCAGCCACGCTCATAAGCAAAGCGCCCATCAAGTAAGTAGGCGTCTGCGAGAAGATGGCTCGCCTCTGCAAACTCTCATACGTGGCAAGCGGCCCAGTTCCCACGCGCGCCCGAGGAATACGTTTTTGAACAATATCCTCAAAGTCATTGATACCGGAGATCAGGTCGCCCCTCAACTCACCTTTGAGCGCCTCCGGATCCAAATAAAGGAACCACACGCCCCGTCCCACGGCTATCGGACTGTCCGCCGTGATCTTCCAGATGGCGTCACCACGCATAAACATCGCCAACGGAGGAGGGAGTTGAGCGGGATTAGATGATGCTGGTGTGATAAAGGCTGGAGCAAGTCCGCCCCAGAACGGATCTTCGACGTCAATTGGTTCAAAAGTACCCGCCACCACAGCAATAAATCGACCAAACTCGTTCGGGGTCGCCCCAACTTGCAGCACATCCCCCAGCGAGACTCCCAGTTCAGTCGCGCGCTCATGGGGAATCATTATCTCGACAACAGGCTCATCGCCTTCTTGATTCACGACTTCGCTGGCAGGGCCACCAGATGTAAATCGAACGTGCGACTCCAGGTGTGATAGTCGCTGAAGCACGCCAAGCGGGAAGAAATTGCCGTTCACGCCCGGAAGGAAGCGCACTCCCTCTTCAATCGGTCCCCAGAGTACCCGCGGCGTCTGTACGAAATCGCCGTAACCCTCAATCAGCCCTTCAAGAGGCTCAGCCGACTCAAGAACCACCGCCTCACCCTCTTCGAAGACCGTGGCGGTAAACGGCATCCGAATATTTGTAACGGTCAGAGATTCGTTGCCCGGCACCAGATCAACGGTCGCGCGCTCAACCCGAACGCGTTCCAAACTTCGCACGTATATCCACGCGCCAGACAGCACAGTTGCAGCAATCAGAACACCCGCGAAAATTGCAGCAAGCAGCGATGCATCAGACCGCGAGCGTCGCTGCAGGATGCCAGAAGAACCAACAGATGAAATGCCGCGATTATCGGGCAGTTATGTCCCCTTGATCTTCAAATACATAGCCAGTGCTAATGCTTTGTTCAAAGCCCTATCCAAAAATCAGCATGACACTGAAATTAAATCGAGTACGAACCACTTGTGTGCGTCGACTTCAGTCCGACTGGCACAGTCTCTCCAGTCGTACCATCGCACAAGAGAAGTCGATGCACATCACAAGAACTTGCTATTCCCTGTGCGTTGAATAACCGGTGGATTATATGCCCGTCCGCAACCCACTTCTCCAAGATCGGCATCGAAGTGAAAGGTAAGACAGACCACATCACATATAATTCGACTTCCTTTCCGTCGGCATTCATCTCAAATCATGATCAAAACGAGCCCCAGCCCCACAAAGCATCTAGTCGCTCTAATTTCGGCTGTCATTTTCCTGGTGGTGGCGTGCACTACGGATGACCCCGTAGATCCCACCGTTTCAGATCCAACCCTCACACCCACAACAGTAACCTTCCCGCCGACGGCAACTTCGTTCGCTCTGCCGCCCAATATCCCATCGCTTCCTTCAACTGCGGATATTGTCGAAAACGTCAGCCCATCGGTAGTGCATATTCAAGTCAGGACAAGGTTCGGAGACTCATCTGGAACCGGCGTGATTCTTGAAGAAGACGGCATCATCCTGACCAATCAGCACGTGATTGAGGGAGCCGTATCCATCAGCGTCGCACTCACCAATGACGAGGTGTTCGAAGGAACCGTTATCGGAGAAGATGAGTCGGTAGACATCGCTGTAATTAAGATTGAAGCTGAAGGTCTCCAGCCAGCCCTACTTGGAGACGCATCAAAACTCCGGGTTGGCGAGGACGTCATAGCGATCGGCCACGCGCTTGGTCTTGCTGGCGGCCCCACCGTCAGCAAAGGCGTGGTGAGCGCGCTGGGCAGAACCGTCAATCAAGGCACCGAACAGCTCACCGATCTCATTCAGACGGACGCAGCGATTAACCCCGGCAACTCTGGCGGCCCACTGCTCAATGCCAGAGGCGAGGTGATCGGCATCAGCACCGCTCGGCTAGAATCCGGCGAAGGTATTGGCTTCGCAATTGAGATCAATCTTGCGCAGGCCGTCGTCAAGCAGCTAATCCACCAGAGCACTCTAGCCCCCGGAACCATCGGTATTCGGGCCATAGACATCACCCCTGCTCTAGCCCAGATCATTGGCCTTCCGGTTACGCGTGGTGTTGGCATCATTGAGATGGAAAATGGTGGACCGGCCCAACTGGCCGGTCTGGAGATTGACGACATCATCATTCGCATCAACGAAGAGACGATTCGCGACAACTCTGACCTCTCAAAATTCATGCGCGCTCATCGCCCCGGAGAGGAAGTGACGATTACAATCGTCCGCGGACAGCAACTATTCCAGGCACTAGCAACGTTAGGCGGACCTACCCAGTGACAAGCTCCAGCGTTCCACTTCCAGAGTTCCCATACCTTGAAGGCGAGCCTCTCCTCGGCAAGGTGGCAATCATCACCGGTGCAGGCCGCATCCGTTCCATCGGACGTGCTGCGGCAATTCTCCTAGCTCGTCTGGGCGCAGACGTAGTGGTAACCGGAACCGGACGCTCACCAGACCGCTACCCGGACGAAGAAAAGGCCGCCGGATGGCGCGACATCGAAAGCGTTGCCGACGAAATAAGAGGCCTTGGCAGGCGCTCTATGACCGCCGTCCTGGATGTAACAGACGCTGAAGCTGTGGAAATCTTCTTCGGCAACGTCATCGACGAAATGGGCCGCGCAGATTTCCTTGTAAACAACGCCGCCGCCCCCATGGGCGCAGACCGTGTGCCAATGACCGAAGTCGACCGAGACGTCTTCCGGTGGGTCGTAGAGGTCAAAGTAATGGGCGCCTTCTACCTCTCGCAACTCATGGCAAGGCAACTGCTAGCGCAAAACGAGGGCGGCTCAATCGTGTCCATCTCCTCGATGGCAGGAAAAACCGGCTCCCCCAACAACCTCGCCTACAACGCCGCCAACTTCGCCCTCAACGGCATGACCCAGTCCATGGCGAAAGAGCTTGGCCCGCACGGAATCACAGTCAACGCAGTCTGTCCCGGCCTAATCCCCACCGCCCGATGGGGCGACAAGGACACCACCTCCGAAGAAAAAATGGCTCCGATTCCAGCAGGCCGCCCCGGCAAATTCGAAGAAGTAGCAGAGCTAATCGCCTTCCTCTGCACCCCCTCCTCCCGCTACATAAACGGCCAGGCAATCAACATAGACGGCGGCCGCGTCACCGAGCACTAGCCCTGGCGCGCTCTCGGTTCGCGGTCACACTCCATTGGTAGGGGCAGGTTTCAAACCTGCCCCCGATCACCAACAAACACTCCATCAGCCACCGCAACATCGCTCACCCGAACGCCGATAGCGGCGGGTCTAAGACCCGCTCTTCCGCGACCGAATAAACCAGACCCTCAAACGCAATAGCACATCCCACCAGCCATCCCTGCGACACACCCCATCCGCCATCCCTGCGAAGGCAGAGACCCAGATTTCCAGACATGAACAAAGTGAGAGTGCCGACGTCCATGAGCGGCAATTGCCAAGACGCGAGTGCGTGGGATTGGGATAGGGAAGGTTCCCTGAGGAAACTCGAAGCGCACCTTCCCGGCATCAACCAATCAACGCCCAAAAACCGCGCTACACGTGCCCCCAGCGCCCGCGCTCAATGCCTGCATGGCATATGCCGCCGCGTCCAAACCTCCTGCGCCTCCAAAGTAGACGGCGACCGCTGCCGCTCATCGTAGTAAGGCGCGTACGTGGAATACAACTCATACACCCGCCTCAGCTCATCAACCGCCGCCTCATGAGCATCAACGCGAAGATCGGTAGTCGCAACAACACCATCGCCATAAACCAGCAACACCGACGACCGCTCAGCCAAATGATTCCCCGACGAAGGCTCCTGCCCACCCGCGTCCCGCCCCGCTTCAAGTCCCGCCAGTAATCGAGCAGCGAGAGGCCCACTTTCAGCTTCGAAGCCACTCATCATGCCGTCCACCACATGCCGCCCGGCGAGTCCGTTACCCATAGTCAGCGCATCTCGGGTAATCGCGTGACCCGACCAATCACGAGCGTGCGAACCCGTGTGAATCGCGATCGGGCTCTCAATCGGAACGATTCCGACCTGCCGATATTCGAAATCTCGGTCGTTTGCCTCCATCGCCATTAGCGCCACTTTGGCGGAAGCATCGTTGTCGAGAGCGTCCAGGCCCATAAATCCAAGATCAGCATTCGTAAACGCCTGCGTTGAAACCGCGCCAAGCCCCGGTGAGATATGCGGGCAAGTCGCCCCCACCGCCAGCGAGTACGTCGCTATTCCAATCCCAAGCTCGCCAGTCTCAGGATCACGCGCCATGATCGTGTATGTCATGGCACCATCCTAACGCCCCATCGCCTTTACGGAGTAGCCGTGCCTCTGAAGTACAAGATGTTGCCCTGCAACGGACCAATGTCTGTTATTTCGAATGTCGCAATGTGAGGCACATCATCCCCATCCAGTTCCAGCGACACCAACTGCCCAAAAGCCTTGTTCCGATCCTGCGCAGTGGAAATCAGATCAATCTGCCACGCCGAACCGTCCCACACAGCCAACTTCAAATTCACTTCGTCGACATAAGCGATCCAGGAATTCCCATCGCCATCAATCTTGATAGACGTAATCTCGCGAGCACCCTCAAAGCCAAAGAAGAGCTGCGTAAGCGAATCCACATCACGAATCTCCCACTCCGTCTCACCAGCCGAGCGAGTTGCGTATTTGATATCTACCTCGCCGCTTCCCGTCTGAGTCGCTTAGCTGATGTGAATTCGATCGTCATCATCGATTACGATCTCAGCAAACTGCCCCGCGTCTCCCTCGGCATCCACCGTCTCCAGCGTCCACCCGGACTCGCCTCGAGTAGCAAGAATCAAGTCGTTCGTATCTTGATCGTAGTACGTCACGTACGGCGTCCCCGCGGAATCGACATCCACCGACATCGCGAACTTATACGTCAGAGACCCGCTGCCAACCTGCTCAACAACAACTTCTTCGCCCGGTTCAACCCGGTAGTACTCCACGCCCTTACCGTTGAACTCCTTAGGGTCGATCGCCGCAATATGTGCGACACCATTGTCATCAACAATCAGTCGAGTATCCCAACCGTCGTGGCCACCATCCCTCAGCGTCTGCAGCGCCCACCCCGTGCCGCTCTGGACCGCCAGCTCAACATCGGCCAAGATTCTGCTGGAACTGCTCCGCCTGATGATCGTGCCACGCCACATAAGCCACGCCATCGGGATTCACATCAACGTCAAGCGGCCCGTAAAAGTAGCCCTCAGCAATCAGCGACTCCACCCACGCGCCATAGACGATCTCAGCCGCCTTCACAAACCCCATCTGCGCCTCAAGCATGAACGCAATAATCGGGTTACCTTCCGGCTCCAGAGCAATCGCCGGCTTCGTCCCCACGCCAACCTCATCAACCACCCACGTGAAGTTGTCAGACGTCAGGCCCGCACCACCATCAATCGCTGCCG
>CAUZJA010000142.1:0-7596 GCA_963579925.1 Dehalococcoidia bacterium
GGCATCGACGGCTGAAGCTGTGGTTGCACGTGAAGATACCCAGGGTTCGCTGGATGCCATGTCAGGCGGCGTCTTCGTAGGCCGACACCGTGAGATGGATGCCCTGAAGGCGGCATTTGAAAAGACTCTCGGTGGTCACGGCAAGATGGCCGCTCTGGTGGGCGAGCCGGGCATCGGTAAGACTCGTACAGCGCAGGAACTTGCCACCTACGCCAGTATGCGAGGTGGGCAGGTGCTGTGGGGGCGCTGCTATGAAGGGGGTGGTGCGCCGCCATATTACCCATGGGTTCAGGCCATCCGCAGCTATGTCACGGAAAAAGATGCCGATGATGTTCGACGCGAAATGGGCAGCCATGCGTCGGTGATTGCAGAGATAGTTCCAGACGTGAAAGAGCGGCTACCAGATCTTCCGGCTCCACCGCTGATTGATGATCCTGAATCGGCTCGGTTCAGGCTTTTCGATGGGATCGCCACGTTCCTGAAGACTGCATCTGATGCACAACCAATCGTCCTCATGTTGGAAGACTTGCACTGGTCGGACAAGCCCTCGCTGTTGCTGCTGGAGTTCGTGGCGCGTGAGTTGGGCAACTCCCGGCTGATGATCGTTGGCAACTACCGCGACATGGAACTGAATCGGCGACATCCACTGTCGATCACGCTGGGGGAGCTAAGTCGTGAGCGTCTGTTTGACCGTGTGCTGCTACGAGGGCTGCAGAAGCACGATGTGCGGCGATTCATTGAAGTTGACGCGGGGATAGACCCACCAGATGCCCTGGTAGATGCCGTGCATACCCAGACGGAAGGCAACCCTTTATTCGTCACGGAAACGGTGCGATTGCTGATTCAGGAAGACGATATAACTTCTGGAACTCAGGCTGGTGGCGGCACATCGTCGTGGGAAATTCGCATCCCGGAGGGCGTGCGAGAGGTCATAGGCCGCAGGCTGGATCGGCTCTCAGAGCGCTGTAACGAAGTGCTGACCACAGCTTCGGTAGTCGGTAGGCAGTTCCGGTTCGATGTGCTGATGATGCTTGTGGACGATGCGTCAGAGAACATGCTTCTAGATGTGCTCGACGAAGCGCTCGAGGCACGCATCGTGGAAGAGGTGGGTTCAGAAGTAGGTCTCTATCAATTCGCGCACGCACTAATTCAGGAGACGCTCAGCTCAGAACTGTCCGCCAATCGCACCGTCAGATTGCACGGGCGGATTGCTGAGGCGTTGGAACAGCATTACGGGGATGATGCAGAGGCTCATGGTGAGGAGTTGGTAGCGCACTTCGATCAGGCACAGATCCTGCTAGGCCCGGAGCGACTGATCAAGTACTGCGTTAGTGCTGGCAACGCGGCGTGGGGTCAGTTTGCCTATGAAGAGTCCTAGAAATATTTCCTGATCGCTCACGAAGCCGCGACCGAGCTTGAGCCTGGGGAAATGCTGGCGGATGTAAAAATCGGCCGAGCCAAATCAGGCTGGCTCGAGCCCAGTCTGACATCGCAAGAAACTTGGGACATAATGGTCGCCAGTTTTGAGATGTATCTCGCTGCAGGTCAACCAGAAAAGGCGCTGGGTGCGATCGGTTTTGAAGTCGGAATTAGCGCAGCTTTGAAAGGCGTAATAGCGCCGCTGGAGCGTGCGTTGGGCATACCTGAACCGGGATCAATCGAGCAGGCATGGATTAAACTTGGTACGCGATCGCGAGGCACTCTCAGCTTCTCGATATTGAGGGGGCTCGGTTACTACTCGGTGAAGTAGTCGAAACCGCAAGAATTCATGCAGTTCGCCAACTCGAAGGGCGAGCGCTTGTTCACCTCAGTCAGTTGGATTTTGCGCGGGGACAGTTCAGGCTTGCCGTCGAGCACGGTACAGAAGCCGTCAATATAGCAATGGCAGTAGGCGACGGCGTCACCATGGGTAGAATTTGGTTCGTCTCGGCGAGCCAATCGGCACTCGGTGATCTGAGCGAGGCAATGACGATGCTTGCGTCCGCGGCTTCAAGAACAGATGGGCGAAGTCTGGGGTCTCAACGCAATGTAATCACGGCCACGGGGTTGGTGTTGGCAACGGCGCAGGGTCTCTCTGAAGACGAACTTCCTGAGTTGTTGGCTTGCGGCGTAGAGGATGAATATGCGGAACTCTTCGAGTTTTGGTTGGCGATGCGTTTCGGGACCCTGGAGGATCCAATAGGACAATTATCACAACATACAGATCTGATCGATGGAGGCATGGTCTCGAGTCTTTTCTTTTCCTTGATATATTTGGATCTCATTTCCGGAGTGGGCCAGGCCGAGGTTCACGACGCGCGCCTTGAGAAGATGCAAGCAGACTACGCAAAGGTGATGGTGTCGATAACGGCGTTCCCATCATTGGGCGTTGAATCCAGAAATCTCTCCGCTGCGCACGCATGGCGAACGAAGAACTCAGGCATCGCTTCAAGCCTGCTCGAATCCCATTCGGTTGGGGACGATAGCCCATTTGCTCCACGGATCAGCAGTTCAAATCAACACACAGTAGGATTGCTCAAACTTCTCGTTGGGGATGAAAGTGGCTTCGAGGCTCTTGAGAATGCCATCTCAGATTGCCGAAAAGCGGGAGCGAAATTGGAGCTCCTGCGGACCCTCGCTAACTACTCCGAGGCACTCATTGAGCGAGATAACCCCGGCGATCGCGACAAGGCCACCCGGCTACAAGTCGAAGCTATCGCAATCGCCACCACGTTGGGCATGAAGCCGATGCTGGAGCGCGTGCTGGCGCAGATTATTGGCCGCACACCACGATTGTGTGGGACTGGCGCGCTGTAGCGAGTACCAGATCATCGCCATATTCCCGCTGAGCGGTTGAGGGAGTAACTATCGGACGCATGCGGAGAGATCGGTTGGTATCATCGCCATGTTGCTGGGCTCACTCGCCGCCGTTGTATTCCACATAGCGGGTGCTCACAGTATGCTTTCGATGAATGCGATGGATTATATCGTATTCGACGTGATGATTGACCAAGTTATACCGGACATTGATTTGTAATGACCCAGGATAATTCGCTCTTAGTCTTCACCATCGGGCACTCTTCTCATGCCAAAGATCGATTCATTGAATTGGTTGGCCAACACGGAATAGAAGAGATCATCGATACGCGCACAACTCCCCGTTCGGGATATGCCCCACATTTCAACGCTGAACCACTTTCGGCAATCCTTGAATCGGCCGGGGTCGACTATGAATTTATGGGCGGCCCACTTGGCGGCAAGCCGCACAGCACGCAGTTCTACGATGACGACGGCTTCGTTCTATATGGAAAAATAGCCGCTACTCCTGAATTTGAAAATGCGATTGAAACGCTGATTTCAAAGGCGAAACGCAAGACTATCGCTGTGATGTGTGGCGAAGAAGATCCAACAAGTTGCCACCGAAGATTGCTCGTCGGTCGAGTGCTTGGAGATCACGGTGCGAGCGTCATTCATATCAGGGGCGATGGATCGACCGTGAGCGAGGCAGATCTGGTTAAATCCGAATCTCCTCCATCACCACAAATTGCCATGTTCGAGTCGGATGAAGAGGATGAATGGAAATCTACACAATCGGATTCACAAAGAAAACGGCATCCGAGTTCTTCGGCGCACTGAGTGATGCCGCAATACAGACGCTGATAGATGTGCGTTTGAACAACAAGTCCCAACTTGCCGGTTTCACGAAGCAGGCAGACTTGGAGTATTTCCTCTCAAAGATATGCGGAATTAGATATCAGCATGAGCTATCACTGGCTCCGTCAGATGAGATGCTCAAGGCCTACCGGGCTAAGAAGATTGACTGGCCTGAATACGCGAGGGAATATTCAAATCTGCTAATATCACGCTCCATTGAAAATCAATTGAGCAGATCTGACTTCCAGGACCGTACGGTTCTTCTCTGCTCAGAGTGTGAGCCAGATCAATGTCACCGCCGTTTGGCCGCCGAGCATCTTTCAGACGCCTGGGAGCCGCTCAAGATAACCCACCTCTAGAGACCATCGAAATCCTGATGACTCATCTGACACGGATGAGTAAGGGAATAATCTGTGCAGCAGGAATTTCAAGAGTTGGCGATCATGTCAGGCCGCTGTAGAGAGGCAAAAACATTGACCTCCGCTATCTTTCTCGTTTTGGCGGGCCGTTGTCTATAGGTGTGGTGGTGCGCATTCCCGTTGGTTATGAAAAGCCGAGTTCGCCACACGTAGAAGATTACGTATTCGACACAGAGTCAGTTAGCGTGGCTCAGCAGGTTGAGGCAAGTCGGTTCGTAGGGGTGCTGTCCGCATGGGCGAGTGAAACTCCAACGGCCGCACTGGGACCCGCGCTAAACAAAATTAGCCCGGAATCCCACGGGATTACCGAGAGCAACGGCGAACGTTCGTTGAGTTATCTCTCAGGGATTCATGGCGCTGAAATATTTATTCGGACAAGTAGGACCGGTAATCCGAGGCCAAGACTTAAGTTCACGAGCGATGGTCTTCCATACGATCTTTCCATCACGGATTGCCGGGCGTATCTTAATGACTTATCCAATCCAGACGAGAAGAAGATCGAATGGCTTGGGGACATGATCGCCAAGGAGGATTTTATCCTGGCGATCGGTCTGTCACGCGCGATGGATGGAGTCCACTGGCTCCAGATCAACGGCATCTATCCCGTCAGTGATCCGTACTGGGCGGAAGCACCTCAGTAATTCGACTGCTACCCCCGATAGCGGTTCGCGATTGGTAGGCGGCGGTCGCGGCCGAAGGCTAGTTCTGTGATTTTTACCCCGGGTGGGGATTGGCGGCGTTTGTATTCATTGATGTCTATGAGATGAATCATGCGGCGGACTGTGGCCTCGTCTGCGCTATCGCCAGACTCCGAGCTTTCCATGGCGATGATTTCGACAGGGGAGAGGCGCTTTTCAACGTATCGCTCGATGATGCGGTCAAGGACCGGGTAGGGCGGGAGGCTGTCTTCGTCGAGCTGGTCGGGCCGTAGTTCTGCGCTGGGTGGTTTATCGATTACGGCCTGCGGGATAGGCGCTTCGAGCGTGTATACGAGAGCCGAGCCGGGAACCGTTCTGTTGCGGTAATCACAGACCCGGTAGACAAGCGTTTTGGGCACGTCCTTAAGCACCGCGAATCCGCCGGCCATGTCGCCGTAAAGGGTGGCGTATCCGGTGGCCATTTCAGATTTGTTTCCGGTAGTCAGCACAATCCAGTTGAACTTGTTGGAGAAGGACATCATCGCCACGCCGCGGATGCGCGCCTGGACATTTTCTTCGGCCGTATTTGGATCAGTTCCGGCGAACTGCTCGCTGACCATCTCTTCGAATGCACGATGCGCTAGCTCGATTGGAATCGTCCACATTTTGATCCCAAGACGGTCTGCCAGATCCTGTGAATCAGACACAGAGCCTTCCGATGAGTAGCGCGATGGCATACCGACCCCAACGACGTTCTCAGCGCCGATCGCATCAACGGCAACTGCTGCGGTGAGCGTGGAGTCGATACCGCCAGAGAGCGCGATGAGCACGCGTGAGAACCCAGTCTTGGCGAGGTAGTCTCGAGTCCCAACGACGAGCGCGTTGTAGACCTCGGCCTCCACACTGAGCGCCGGGGCGATCTGGGAAGTTATCTCAGGCTTTGACTCGTTGAGATCGATAGAGCCGGGGACGAAAACCGCGCTTCCTACTTCAGCAAGACGATCGATATCTAGTTCTTGACGCTCTTCTCCATCTTTTGAACTCGCATCAAGATCCAGGTCGACGATGAGCAACTCTTCTTCGAATTGCTTCGCACGCGCAATCACCGAGCCGTCAGGGCCAAACACAGCGCTGCCGCCATCAAACACCAGCTCGTCTTGGCCGCCAACCTGGTTCACGTAGACGGCGTACGCACCGTTGCGCTTTGCCAGATCAGAAACCAGCTTGCGCCGGGTTTCGAGCTTTCCGACCCAGTATGGCGAAGAGTTGATGTTGATGATCACTTCAGCGCCGGCGGCGCACTGGACCTCAGCCGGGCCAACGTCCGTCCACACGTCCTCGCAGACGTTAATGCCTAACTTGATTCCTGCGATATCAAATACAGGGCATGTGTTGCCGGACTTGAAATATCGCTCTTCGTCGAACACCCCGTAGTTGGGCAGAATGATCTTGTCGTAGACGTGCCGAATTTCGCCCTGAGAGATTAACGCTGCGGAGTTGTTTATTGCATCACTACCGTTGGGGTCACGGCCAACAAACCCGATCACCGCTGCGGACGATGTCACCTGCGCTGCGATCTTCTCCAGCGCTGCGAGTTGATCACGCACGAAGTCTGAGCGCAGTAGCAGATCTTCCGGCGGATAGCCGGTGACCGTCAGTTCAGGGAACGCGACGATGTCCGCGCCAGCCTGACGTGCATCGTCCAGCGCTTTGAGGATTAGCGCTGAGTTGCCATCAAGATCGCCAATGGTTGTGTTGATCTGGGCCAGTCCGACCCTTAGATGACGCATCCTGTTCCTGCGTGAAAAGCGATCAGACCGTTGTTAGCTGCCGGAAGTAGCGCTTGACGCCGGGTAGCTTGGAACTGCCCATCATCTGCTCGTCAGCGAACCGCGCAACAGCACGACCACCTGCGATGGCATGCACCACAAGCGACTGCCCGCGCTGCATGTCTCCAGCAGAGAAGACGCCGGGCTCTGAGGTCATCATGTTCTCGTCAATCTTCACGTTACCGCGCATGTCATATTCAACGCCCAGGTCATCCAGCAATCCGTTGTGCTGCGGGTGAAGGAATCCCATCGCCAACAACACCAGGTCTGCTTTCAGAGTGAATTCACTGCCTTCAACAGGAATCGGTTCCGGGCGAGGTCCGTGACCTTCCGCCTTCCACTCGATTCGAACTGCCTTGAGCTCTCGGACGTTACCGTCTTCGTCGCCAACGAACTCCGTGGTCATCACATCGTAGTCGCGGTTGTCGCCCTCTTCGTGGGCTGCCGTGACACGGAATACCATTGGGTACTCCGGCCAGATGAACTGCGGGTTGTCGAGCTGTCTCTGCTCCGGAGTCAGCGAGTCGATAGGTTGATCGAGAATCTCAATTTGAGTCGTGCTGGCCGCGCCCTGCCGATGCGATGTTCCAAGGCAGTCCGCCCCGGTGTCTCCACCGCCAATGATTACGACATTCTTGCCGTCAGCGGTTATCGACTCCTCCGGCGAAAATTCCTGCCCCTTGCTTCGACGATTTTGCTGGGCAAGGTAGTCCATTGCGAAATGAACACCGTTCAGATCTCGTCCGGGCACCGGGAGGTCGCGTGGAACGGTTGATCCACCCGTAAGTATGATCGAATCGTACTCAGCCTTGAGTTGATCAACGGTAATGTCCACGCCGACGTTCGTGCTAACGCGGAAATCCACGCCTTCTGCGCGCATCTGATCAAGTCGACGCTCGATGACTTCTTTCTCCAGCTTGAAGTCCGGTATTCCAAGGGCTAGAAGGCCACCCAGATATTCATTGCGTTCAAATAAGGTCACAAGATGACCGGCGCGATTTAGCTGTTGAGCGGCTGCAAGACCAGCTGGGCCTGAACCGATAACGGCAACCTTATTGTCGGTGCGCTCGGTTGGAG
>CAUZJA010000143.1:0-7505 GCA_963579925.1 Dehalococcoidia bacterium
AGCCGTTCCCGATGCGCCTACGGAGCTAACTGCCACCGAAGACGTTAATTCCGCGTCGGTCTCGTGGATGGCACCAGCCGACGACGGCGGCTCAGCGATCATCGACTACACCGTGACATCCAACCCTGGCGATGTGGCAACCACCACCAGCGCGACGACTGCCGTCGTCAGCGGGCTGGATCCTGACACAACCTACACATTCACGGTGGTCGCGCGAAACATTGTTGGAACCAGCTCAGCCTCAGCCGCCTCAGCATCAACCACCACGCACTCCGTGCCAGACGCTCCAAACGGGCTTACCGCTGTTGCGAAAGTGGAATCAGCAGATGTCACGTGGGCCACATCCACCGATGACGGTGGCTCAGCCATCACCCTCTACACCGTGATATCTGCGCCTGAAGGCATCATCGCAACGACAACAGCGACGTCCACCACGGTCAACGGGTTGACGAATGGCACTAGCTACACATTCAGCGTGGTCGCCACCAACGCCGTTGGGAGCAGCACATCGTCAGCCAGCAGCACCCCGGTAGTTCCGGGGCCGAGTCTCGTGTTCGACCCAGAACTACTGGTGCTTGTAAATGTGGGTGAGTCCGCAACAACCACAATCGTGGCGCAGGCGGTAGATACTTCTACCGATCGCGTGATTGTGACCCTCCAGGTGCCGGCCGAATTGACCGTGTCAGCGATCGCCTGTGGCGGAATATTCACCGGAGCAGTCGCCACCAGTTCCACATCTTCAAATAGTGCATTCATTGAGTGCTCTCTTAGTGGGCCGGTCTCAACCACTACCGGTATCGCTATCGAGCTCACCGTGACCCGCATCGCCACCAGCACCGCAACGATCACGTTCAAGATGGGCGCAACATCAACCGCGTTCTTTGTGGGGGGAGCTATTACGCCGCCGGTGGTGACGAGGGAGTTGGTCGCTACCGAGGGTGTAAATGTTTCCGGTAATGCTGTGACACTTGATGGCGTAACGATAAATACGGCCGCATTTACGGCCATTGCTCCAACAGTCGTAGTGGCAACATGTGCAGATGCAGCACTGGGGAATTTCACGTTGTCGGTAGCTGTAGATACGATAGACGGGAGTTTCTTATTGCCGAACGTGCCAGCGGGTATCCACACGCTATGCGCATTCGCACCTGGATTCGTTGCAGCGGAGCAGACTGGTGTAGATACAACTTCAGGTGATGTGGTGCTATCCGCTGCTCCCATACTGAAACCTGGATTTGTGAACTCTGATACGTTCATAAACTTGACTGATATCTTGATAACAATCAACGCGTTCGGAACGAGTGGTGCAACGAGGCCTGACGGTAACGGTAACTTCACTGATGTGAACGCCGATACGTTTGTGAACCTGACAGACATTCTTCGAGTTATTGGAAACTTCGGTCAATCTGGCTACCAAACATGGAACTAATCACGATATTCTTCGTGGCGGTCAGTTCTCATGCAAAAGGACCGTGTTATTCTCAGGCATCCCTAACGGGTCTCGCGAGACATCACTAGACGCGATTGCTACCTTGGTCAATCAGTCAGCAGTGGTGGCGACCACGTCTATTTTGGCTGACTCGTCATTCTTATTTGGCGGTGTTCCGCCTGGGAGTTATGACGTCAAGATTTCCGTACCGGAGTTCCTCGATACCGAGTTGGTCAATTTTGCTGTTCCAACGGCGTACCTCGCCATCGCTGGAGTTCCGGTGATAAGACCGGGCGATGTGAACGGATCAGGATCTATAAATACCAGCGATTTCGCAATAATGGTGAGGGGTGTTTGGTGATTCGGTGACATTCCACCCCGTTCTCATAGACTTCCGGGTTGATTTAAACACCGATGGTTTTGTGAACACCGTCGATTTCGCACCCGCAGCGAGCGGATTTGGACTGAACTCGCCTCAACCTTGGCCAGGACCTCTTCCGTGCTAAAGTCGGGTCCCGCTTAATGCTGTTGTTGGGAGTTCCGCCACATGCGTGCCAGTAGAACTGTTCTAGCTGCCGAGCCTGCCGTTGCGTCTGGTGGGATGGTGGTCGCTCAGCACCAGTTGGGCGCGCTCGCTGGTCTTGAAGTGCTTGCACGTGGCGGAAATGCGGTTGACGCCGCGGTCACTACGGCATTCGTGATGGGTGTGGTTCAGCCGCTGATGAACGGAATCGGCGGTGGTGGTCAGATGATCATTCGCGATCCCGGTGGCCACTTCTCCTGCGTCGATTACGGCATGGTCGCCCCACAAGGTGCTACCGATGACATGTACAAGCTGAGCGGCGAGATGGAGCCGATGGGCGCGGCCACCATGCGCCTGTCGAGTCGATACACGTGGCCTGTGGTGGAGGGCAGCGCCAATCTCACTGGCCATAGTTCCGTTGCCGTTCCCGGCACAGTCTCCGGACTCTCAGGGGCGCTCGAAAAATGGGGAACCATGGATCTCAAGGACGCGCTCGGGCCCGCGATCAAGCTCGCCCGAGATGGGTTCCCAATTGGTCACCACTTCGCCTTGTCGCTAGTGGCTGGACGCAGAAATTTCCTTCAATATGAAGGTGCCACGCCGATCTACTACCCAAACGGCCAGCCACTCGCGACCGGCGAACGGCTGATCCAGTCAGATTACGCACACACGCTGGAGCTGATCGCAAATGGCGGGCCAGACGCGTTCTACAAGGGCGAGCCTGCGCAACGAATCGCTGAAGACGCTGCGGCCCACGGCGCGGTATTGTCTGCACAAGATTTCGCCGACTACCGTGCAGTAATAGACAACCCGGTGATCTCCACCTCATACCGCGATCACGACATATCCGGTGCCGCCGGCCCGGGTGCGACCACGACGCTGATTGAGATCCTGAACATCCTGTCGAATTTTGACATTCGTCTGCTCGGATACGGCACAACGGACACCCTGCACATCATCGCTGAAGCCACCAAGCTTGCGGCCGTTGACCGATTCACATGGCTGGGTGACACAGTTCCTGACGGTGGGCCATCGGAAGCCCTCATCGACCCTGAATATGCGTCAAAAAGAGCGGCGGAAATAGGCCGATCTGCGTCGGATGTCGAGCCGGGCGACCCGTGGGATCATCTCGGTAAGTCCGTCGATCCCAACCACCCCGCGCCAGCAGGCCTTGGCCCCGACGACGGTACGACGCACCTAACAACTGTTGACGCAAATGGCGGAGCAGTCTCCCTCACGCAAACGTTGCATGGCTACTCAGGAATCGTCACACCCGGAGTCGGTGCCATGCTGAACAACGGCATGGGCTGGTTCTACCCTGGCCCCGGCACCGTGAATTCAGTGCACCCGGGCGGGCGCGGTGTCCACAACATGGTGCCGGTAATCATCGAGCAAGAGGGCAAGCTAAAAGCCGCACTTGGAGCCTCCGGTGGTCGTCGAATTTGGACGGCCGTATTGCAGTCAATCATCCACATGGTTGATTTCGACATGTCGCTGCAAGAGGCCATCCAAACGCCTCGAATCCACGTCGAATCAGACGCCATACTCGCCGATGGACGATTCGACACCAGCATCATTGAAGGCCTGCGGCGAAACGGCCACGAAGTGATAACTACCACTCCCCGCTATGACTCTGCACCGTTCTCAGAGCCAAACGGCATCGCTGCAACCGAAGACGGCTTCGAAAGTGGCCTGAGCCCCGTCGCCAAACCAACCGTCGCGCTCGGCCTAGAAAAAGGCGAAACACAAATCGGAGAGATCGACATGCCCGGACTCGCTAACGACTTGATGCCCTAGGATGTGCCAATCATGAATCTCAACGTCAATGGCGCATCACAGGCGCTTGAAACTGACCCGGAGCGCACGTTACTCAGCGTGCTCCGAAATGATCTCCATCTGACCGGTACCAAGTACGGGTGCGGCGAGGGCAATTGCGGTGCCTGTACTGTGCTGATCGATGGCGAATCAGTCAGAAGTTGTGTGACTCCGGTGGGCACGGTGGCAGAGCGCGAAATAATCACCATCGAGGGTCTGGCAGAAGGCGACCAACTGCACCCCGTGCAGGAGGCGTTCATTGAGCATACGGCATTCCAGTGTGGCTACTGCACTCCCGGATTCATCATCGAGACGGCCGCACTCCTTGGCCGAAATCCGAAACCTACCGGCGAGCAGACTCGCGCCGCGTTGAGTGGCCACATCTGCCGATGCGGTGCGTACTCCAGAATCATCGATGCAGCGGAGTCGGCTGCGACACGAGTTGGTGAGTCATCATGAGCACCCAGCCCGCAATCAAAATTGTCGACCGACCGCTCTGGTCTGATGACCCTGAATCGCCCGTGGCTGAATATCCTGAAGCGACGCTTCTTGAGATCAGTTCTGATGGCCATGTCACCGGTTACTCGGGCAAAGTCGAATACGGCCAGGGCATTCGTCACGGCTTCGCACTGGCTATCGCAGATGAGCTGGATATTCCTATCGATTCCGTCACGGTCGTTCTGGCCGATACGTCTCGAGTCCCTTACGATCGCGCAACCGTGGGAAGCGCATCAACGCGAACCGTCGGGCTTCAGATGAGGCGAGCGGCGGCAACGCTCAGGCGCTCACTCATTGGTCTGGCGTCTGACTACTTCGAGGCAGATGCTGCGACTCTCACTTGCGAATCCGGGAAAGTGATTCGATCAGATGAGCGACAAGATGTGGTCACCTTCGCAGGTCTGCTCCCTTCATCTCAGGTCACGATGGCAATTCCTGACGATATTCGCCCTAAGCCTGAGGCCGATTTCAACGCCATGGGCAGCGATCACCCGCGCTCGGATGCGGTTGCCCGAGTCACCGGCAGCGCTATCTATTCGCAAGATGTATTTGTCGAAGGAATGCTCCACGCGGCGGTGATTCGACCGCCGTCGTATGGCGCAACACTGCAAAACGTTGAAGCTACCCGAGCGGAGCAAACTCCTGGGTTCATCCAATTCATCCGCGAGGGCGATTTCGCCGCCGTTATCTGCGACTCATCAGACGCAGCTACTAACGCAGCCCAGATGATAAGAGCGCGCTGGAATGAGATCAACCTGGACGTCTCTGATTTCAGCATGCCAGTCGCACTCAAGGAGCAGGCGAACGAACTGGTTTCACTGCGCGATGAAGGCGATACCAGCGCCGCATTTGATTCGGCTGAGAATGTCATTGAAGGCGTTTACTACGCGCCGTATGTTGCCAATGCAGTGATGGAACCATCGGCCGCCGTCGCACAGTGGGATGGCGACAATGTGACCATCTGGTGTTCCAGTCGCAGCCCCTTCGGAGAGCGTGAATCCGTTGCCTCCGCGCTGGATGTACCGGAGGCGAACGTCCGGGTTATCTGCACTGACGTCGGCGGCTCGTTTGGTACGCGCAGCGCAACTATTTCGGCCGATGCAGCCAGGCTCGCCAGAGCAGTTGGGCGTCCGGTAAAAATCGCCCACACACGAGACGAGGAGTTCGCCTGGAGCACCGTCAGACCGGCGGCGCTCATCGAGATCAAAAGCGCCGTCGATTCGTCTGGTGCCATCACCGGATGGCACTACGCCGCCTATCACTCCGGCGAGAGTCCATTCCGTGGCCGTCGCGGAGCGGACACGCCATACGACGTTGCCAACGTCAGCATCAACGTCGCCAGTTCAGTATCGCCGCTTCAGTCAGGTTCATACCGATCATTAGGCGGTGCGCTGAATCACTTCGCACGGGAAGTGCACATGGATCGCATCGCCCGGCAACTTGGCATCGATTCGGTGGAATTTCGCTTGAATAATCTGAGCCATCCACGGCTTCGCAAAACGCTCAAAAGTGCAGCAGACGTCTTCGGATGGAGCGCATCTAAGACCGGATCCAACGGCATCGGTGTAGCCGTCGGGTATGACGCCGGCAGCTTCTTGACGCAAGCAGCAGAAGTGTCCACATCAGGAAAAGACGTAAGCGTAGACAGAGTTCACACGTCGTTCGACTGCGGTCTGGTTCTCAACCCTGACGGAGTCCGCAACCAGGTTGAGGGCTCCGTGATCATGGGTATGGGCACAGCCCTATGGGAGTCGATCGAATTCGACGGCGGCCGCATACTGAACCCTTCATTTAGCCGATACCGAGTCCCTCGCATCACGGAAACGCCAGCCCTGGACGTCACGCTCATAGGCGACCCAGACACACCATCAACCGGAGCCGGTGAACCCGCCATCGTGACCGTGGCAGCATCGATCGCAAACGCAGTCACATCTGCGACTGGCCGCCCGATCGACACGCTACCAATCACTCCCCAACTGTAGTGTTACGCCTTCTCCCACCGGGAGAGGGCTGGGATGAGGGCGCATTACGTTGTAAAAACGAATCACTCCTGAAATGGCGGCTCAAGTGGTCCATTCAGACCCAGCCGTTGCCACCCAGTCACCGCTGCACTAACATCGCCGCCACTTCAGGAGCGATTGGTTTCAGGAGTCACTGGACTTACAGGTGCTTGCGCAATGCGTACTCGGTCAGCGATTTTCTACAAGGCAAATCAGTCCATCTCCGTTGAGGAGACTGAACTGGCAGGTCCGCAGGAGCGAGAGGTTCTCGTTCGGGTGGAAGCGGCCGGTGCATGCCACTCCGACTACCATGCTGTTGACGGCCACTCCACGGGTGGCGTCACCCCAATGGTTATGGGCCATGAAGGAGCCGGCATCGTAGAAGCTGTAGGCCCGGGCGTTAGCGCCGTTGTAGTCGGCGACCCTGTGGTCTTCGCCATCCGGCCCATGTGCGGTGTCTGCAAATACTGCTCCACCGCCCGTCCAAACCTGTGCAACGGGATTATAAAAGAGCCCGGGCTAATGGTGGATGGAAAGTCCAGATTCTCCAAGCCTGACGGCTCAATTTTGTATCACAACCTTGCGACGTTCTCCGCTCACACTGTCACTCCGGAATGGAATCTTGTGAAGGTGGGCAAAGACGTTCCCATCGAGCGATTCGCGTCTCTTGGCTGTGCGGTGGTCACCGGCGTTGGTGCAGTAATCAACACAGCACAGGTAAAGCCAGGCTCAACCGTAGCGGTCTGGGGCTGTGGCGGCGTCGGACTCAACGCGATTCAGGGTGCCGTTATCGCAGGAGCATCACGCGTTATCGCTGTCGACCTGGCTGAATCAAAGCTTGAATTCGCAAGGCAATTTGGCGCCACAGACACCATTAACGGATCAGACTTCGACCCGGTTGAAGCCATAATCGATATGACCGACGGCGGAGCCGACTACACGTTTGAAGTTATCGGCAGCCCATCAGCACTCAGACAGGCGTTCGACTCCCTCTGCGATGGCGGCACGGCTTGCATGGTTGGGGTTCCGCCATCAGACGCAGAAATAAGCATTCCGATGGACTCATTGTTCACCGATCGCAAGCTGATTGGCTCGTCTGCGGGCACCGGGCGGCCTCGGGTCGACTTCCCCTGGTACATCGATATGTACATGCAGGGTCGCCTAAAGCTTGAAGAACTTCAGTCCAACTTCCGACCGCTGGAAGAGATCAACGAGGCGTACGAGGACATGCTTGGCGGGC
>CAUZJA010000144.1:0-7422 GCA_963579925.1 Dehalococcoidia bacterium
TCTGAATCTGGTTCGGCGTACATATTTGCTAGTGCGCCTTCAGTCCCCGAAGCGCCCTTGATCGTCGCAACGTTCGATGGTGACTCGCAGGCGACAGTGGATTGGAATGCTCCCGCATCAGATGGTAGGACCGCGATTGCGCACTATACTGTCACCTCTGAGCCGGGTGGGTTCATAGGCACCACGACGGCGAATTCAATTGTCGCCACGCCGCTCACCAACGGTGTGCCCTACGCATTTGTCATCACGGCAACAAATGCCATCGGTACGGGCCCGCCCTCAGTTCGAACCAAAGTTGTCACACCTAGCGGTAATACCGTTTCTGTGTCTGGAACGCTAACACTTCAAGCCGTAGGCTCCGAATCTAATTTGGCCTTGATTGGCCCAACCATCACGCTGATACCAACCGGTGGCGGGGCGTCAATAGTGATCGTGGTCGCCTCTGACGGTAGCTTCGCGATTAATGATGTTGAAGCGGGTGTTCATACCATCGAGGCAAATGCGTCCGGGTTCCTTCTGGCGCAATATCAAAACTTCACCGTACCTACCAGTTCGATCGTTGTTCAGACCCTTCAATTACGCGGTGGTGATGCTAATGGCGATGGTGTGGTGAGTATTCGGGACATTTCTACTATCGCCGCGTCGTTCGGTGCGACGCCTGGAGATCGCCTGGATGGTTCTGGACGCGTGGTGGATATCCTGGATATATCGAACGCTGTATCCAACTTTGGGGCAGTTGCACCTCTGAGGTGGTAGCGCGTTGAGAAGGACTGCGATCTTGCGTGGTATCGTGCAAAAATCGGGAGCAGCCCTTCGGCAGGCTCAGGAGAACCTATCGCAGACGCCCCTACGTGTTGTGATTCGGCGTTGGATGATGGGCCTGTGTCACACGTAGCGCAATCCCTCCAGTGATATGCTTGCCGCCAAAATCTGTTTAGTGGGTTGGGTGACGTACAGTGACGCTCAACTCGCTCTGACTGGATCAGTTATCCCGGATGTCCACTTAAAAGGAGTAGCCACGTGTCCTTCTTCCAATCTCGACGTTCTTCCGTTGTTGCCCGTAATGGTGCTGTTGCCACCAGCCAGCCGCTGGCCGCTCAGGCCGGGTTGAGGATGCTGCAGGAAGGTGGCAATGCGGTTGACGCTGCGGTTGCGACTGCTGCTGCACTGAACGTGCTGGAGCCGATGTCTACTGGGATTGGTGGCGACATGTTCGCTCTGATCTGGATGAACAAGGACAAGAAGGTCACGGCACTGAACGGTAGTGGGCACTCCGCTGCTGCTGCGAACGCTGAGGACGTGAAGAAGAAGGGTCATACCGAGATTCCACGTGAGGGCGACGATGTTGGCTTCTCCGTGAGCGTGCCGGGAACGGTGGACGGCTGGGCGACGTGTTTGGAGCAGTACGGTCGCATGACGCTGGCAGAAGTCCTGGCTCCCGCGATCGACTACGCTACCAACGGCTACGGTGTCTCAGACATCATCTCCAATGGCTGGGCGGGGAGCGAAGAGAAGCTCAAGCGCCGCCCGTCTGGGAACGAGATGCTGAAGAACGGTCGAGCTCCCAAGAAGGGCGAGATCATGCATTTGCCCGAACTTGGCAAGTCGCTGCAGGCCATCGCTGAAGGAGGCCGAGATGCCTTTTACCAGGGTGACATCGCGAAGAAGTTGGCCGACTATGTCCAACAGGAGGGTGGCTGGATCACGGAAGATGATCTGGGAGAGCACCACTCCGATTGGGACGAGCCTATTTCAAGCAACTACCGTGGCGTGGATGTTTACGAGTGCCCCCCAAATGGCCAGGGCATTGCAGCTCTCATCGCGCTCAATATCGCTGAGGGATTCGACATTGCAGATATGGGTTCGCAGTCCCCGGATGCCTACCACCACCTGATCGAGTCGATGCGGCTTGGTTACTCCGACGCTCTGCAGTACGTCGCAGACCCTCGTGAAGTGGAAGTACCAATCACAGGAATGCTGGACAAAGGTTACGCGGACCGCCGCCGGGCCGGTATCTCAGACAAGGCGAACAACGATGTGACATTTGGCACGCCTGGCCCCGGTGCAGACACCGTCTACCTGTCAGTGGTCGATGGCGAAGGCAACGCATGTTCCTTCATCAACTCCTTGTTCCAGGGCTTCGGCTCCGGATTGGTTGTGCCATCCACTGGTATCGCACTCCAGAACCGTGGAGCGCTCTTCTCACTGAATGAGTCGCACCCCAACTACATCCACGGCAAACAGCGCCCGTTCCAGACCATCATCCCGGCCATGGCCACCAAGGATGGCGAGATGTGGCTGTCGTTCGGCGTGATGGGAGGCTTCATCCAGCCGCAGGGCCACCTGCAGGTCGTATCGAACATGGTCGACCATGGCATGGACTCACAGGCGGCACTGGACGCACTTCGCTTCAACATTGATGTTGAGGGAGAAGGCGTGGTTTCGGTTGAGGAAGACATGCCGGAGTCAACGGTCAAAGAGTTGCGGCGTCGTGGTCACAACGTAGAAGTGGTTAGCGGTTACGACAGGCCGGGCATGGGCGGTGGACAGATCATTAGCCGTGATGCTGAGACTGGTGTAATCACCGCCGGATCAGAGCCACGAAAAGATGGTTCCGCCGTCGGCTGGTAGTTTCCCCGGAAGACAAATACCTCGTTGGCTCTGTTGTATTCGGGCAGGGACTACTGCATGTTAGAATTTTTCGTTGAAACGTATACCAGAAATACACATTTCAGTCGTCGGCGAATACACGTGTAAGTTGGTGTTCCCGCCACTGAGATATTCGAACGAAATTCTGGTCTCTCCCGCTTCACGAATGGGATTGTAGAGACCGCAGGTACAGGTGAACAAAATTGGGTGAAATCAACGTAGCCATCATCGGTGTAGGGAACTGCGCCTCATCCCTGATCCAGGGCATCCACATGTATCGGGAAGCGGACCCAGACGCAGAAATTCCCGGAATCATGAACACCGTATTTGGCGATTATCACATTGGCGATATCAACGTGGTTGCCGCCTTTGACGTCGATAAGACCAAGGTTGGCAAAGACCTCAGCGAGGCCATTCACGGCGGACTGAACAACACCGTGGATTTCTTCGATGTTCCTGAGACCGGCGTGAAGGTCAATCGTGGCATGACACACGATGGGCTCGGTCAGTACCTCTCAGAAGTCATCGAGCCGGCCCCCGGCCCAACAGATGACATTGTTGGCATCCTTCGTGACCGCAAAGTTGACGTAGTGGTCAACTACCTCCCAGTTGGCTCTGAGATGGCCACCAAGTGGTACGTGGACCAGGCGCTGGCTGCCGGCGCTGGCTTCGTGAACTGCATTCCTGTGTTCATCGCCTCAGACAAGGACAACTACTGGGAGAAGCGCTTCCGGGACAAGGGCCTTGCCATCGTTGGCGATGACATCAAGTCCCAGGTTGGCGCGACTATCGTTCACAGAGTGCTCGCTCGACTGTACGAAGACCGTGGCATCAGGTTGGACCGGACGTACCAACTCAACTTTGGTGGCAACACTGATTTCCTGAACATGCTTGAGCGCTCTCGGCTGGACTCCAAGAAGATCTCCAAGACGCAGGCCGTCACATCGCAGATCGACCACACGGTCAACTCTCGCGATGTACACGTTGGTCCAAGTGATCACGTGCCGTGGCTGGAAGACCGCAAGTGGGCATACATTCGTCTTGAAGGCACGACTTTTGGAAATGTTCCACACAATATGGAGCTTAAGCTGGAAGTCCACGACAGCCCCAACTCTGCCGGCGTGGTGATTGATGCCATCAGGTCGGTCAAGATTGCTCACGACCGCGGGATATCCGGCGCCATCCCTGGCCCGTCTGCGTACTTCATGAAGTCGCCTGCAGTGCAGTACACGGACGATGAAGCTCGGCAGATGGTCGAAGACTTCGCTAACGGCACGGACACCCCTGCGAAGAAACCCTCGAGCAAAAAATCAAAAAAGAAATAGCTTCGTCTGAGATCGATCGCATCACCGGCAGTCGGCGCTGGGTGTGAGGGAGATTTATTGAAGATCGCTCTGGTTTCGCCCTACGAAATCTCCACATTTGGCGGCGTCAGCGGACACGTGCGAAACCTCGCGCAACAGTTCGATAGGCGCGGACATGATGTGCGGGTCATCGCGGCGTGTGACGATGATCGCGCTGAGGTTGATGGCATTCCGCTCTTCTCCCTTGGCAGGACGTTTGAGTTCCACACATCTGGTTCCGTGGCCAAGCTATCGCTGATGATCTGGCATCACTGGAAAGTGAAGGAGTACCTGAAGCAAGAGCAGTTCGATATCGTTCACGCCCATGAGCCGTTTGCTCCGTTCGCGGGGTTTAGCGTGCTGCATACGGCTCCATGCCCGCGAGTAGGCACGTTTCATGCCTACAACGAGGGACAGATGCGGATGTTCCTCCTCAAGCCGTTATTGCAGAAGATGTTCAACACCCTGGACGGATGGATTGCCGTCTCCGACGCATCGAAGTCGTACGTGTCTCGCCGCTTCCCCGCCCCATACCAGGTCATCCCGAACGGCGCCGACTATCCGCACTTCTCCAAACCTCGACCAAAGCGGCCAGAGTTTGATGACGGGAAGATCAACATCTTGTTCCTGGGGCGCGGTGAGGTGCGCAAAGGCCTGAAGTGTCTGCTGGGGGCATTCGATTACGTGCGCCGAGAGGGCTACGACGTCCGGCTCATTGTTGCGGGCCCCCAAAACCCCGACCCCGATAGCGCCCGTTACATGGCCGAAAGAGGCCTTGGCGAAGGCGTCGAATTCGTTGGTGCTCCCAGCTTTGAGGACTTGCCGTCATATCACCACTCAGCGGACATATTCGTGAGCCCCGCGCTGGGTCGAGAGAGCTTCGGGATGGTCATCGCTGAAGCGATGGCGGCTGGCCGGGCTTGCATCGTTTCTGACATTGCGGGCCACCGTAGCGTCATCGGTAGCCCCGATAACGCTGTTCTGACCAAACCCGGTGATGAGATGAGGCTGAAAAACGCCATCAAACACCTCATTGACAACCCGGCTGAGCGGGAGAGGCTGGGGAAAGCAGGTCAGGAGAAGGCAAAAGAGTACGATTGGCCTATCGTCGCGGACCAAGTGTACGCCTACTACGAGCAGGTGATTGAGAAGACAGCGAAGAAATAAGACCCAAACTGGATGTCAGTATGACTGATATCCAGGGCCTCCGAGATTTGATGCGCTCACTGGCAGGAAGCTGGTTTGAGCGGCCAATGGTCTCTGCATTTGCCGCCGTAGGTATTTCCGCCAACATGGCCACACTGATTGGCGTCGCGATCGCAGCGGTGGCCGCATACTTCGCGGCGGTTGGAGACTTCTGGATAGCTGGGATCCTGGTGATCGTTGGATCCGCGATGGACCTCGTCGATGGGGGTCTCGCACGGCGCTCCGGCACCGTCAGCAAACGCGGTGCCATGCTGGACTCAGTGTTGGACCGGGTGAGCGAAATGCTCATGTTCGTCGGTCTGATCGTCTACTACAGTGATCCGGTTACAGCCAGCCAGACAGAAGCCATACTGATCCCCATCGCACTCGGTGGATCGCTGATGGTCAGCTATGTTCGCGCTCGGGCAGAAGGGCTGGGCCTCCGCGGTAAGGCGGGCTTCTTCACACGACCCGAACGAGTAGCACTCACCGGTATATTGCTCATCGCTGGTCAGCCCACAATTTTGCTCTGGATTCTTGCCGTTGGAACTCCGCTCAGCGCTGCGATGAGGTTCATTGATGTGTGGGGCAACGCCGACGAGCCACTCGACTGAACCCTCTACGGTTCCTGTCGGGCAGTCCAATCGCTCCGCTTCAGCGTAATATTCCAATTAACGGGCCCAGCCATACTCCACCACCCCAACCCTCAGGCACATTAGGCCAAACACCCCACGTGACAACAATCTCAACAAGATATGCCCGAACTCTCATCAGCATCGTGCTAGCGCTCGTCGTGGCCTCGCTTATGCTGGCGAATCCAGGCGGTGTACGTGCCGACCTGGAAGTGGAGATAGTTTCAGCGGGCGCGGTTAGCGAATTCCCGGAAGGCATCCGATTCTCTCTTGAGCTTGAGTCTGATCAGAAGATTGAAGAGGTAGCGGTCCGCTTCAAAGTCGCCGGGCTTGGCTCAACCCAATACAACTATCTTGATCTTGACGAGATGGGCGCCGGAAGTACGAAGGCAACACTGGTATCTGGCGAATATTTCGTTCGCAAGAACACTAGGGCCACGTACTCACCGCCGGGAACCGTGGTCGATTATTTCTTTGAGATCACGGATTCCAACGGTGATGTTGTTGAGACAGACTCACAGCAGTTGATCTACATGGACGCACGGTATGAGTGGGACACGGTGACCATTGGGCCTGTGACCACCTTTTACCATGGGCCGGTGAAGGTGCGTGCGACCAGCATGAGCCAGGTAGCTGTGGACACGCTGGACAACATGGGGCCGCTGCTGGGAGCGGAGACGGAAACGCCACTCCGCATTGTTATGTACAACAACAACGCTGAGATCATTGGCGCACTGGCTTCACGAAGCAGTGCAATTTCAAGCGAGTTGATCACCGAAGGCCAGGCGTTTGGCCAGCAGAACGTTGTGCTTCTGCTTGGTAATGGACGACGTGCCGGCGGGACGATTTCACACGAGATCACCCACGTGCTTGTTCAGCGAGCGACGTCGGACGGCGTTTTGTCAGTGCCACTGTGGCTGAACGAGGGACTCGCAGAGTTTGGCAACGTGGACCCAAGCCTCTCTTACGAGCGCTACCTTGAGTGGGCGGTCGACACCGGCCGAACGACGCCGTTCGAGTCGCTCACCGTGTTCCCGGGTGATCCGAACTTGAATCTGGTTGCATACGGACAGTCTAGAAGCGTCGTCGAGTTTATGGTGCTTGAGTACGGCCGCGACAAGATGACTGAACTGATGGCCACGGTGAACAGCGGAGGTTCGTTCGATCGAGCCTTACGGCTGGTCTACGGCATGAGTACACGGGAACTCGATGAACTGTGGCGAGGCGAAGTTGGCGCTGAGGCTCTGCCAGACCGGTTCGTCCCACCCCCTCGTAGCGCAGCCACTGCAATCCCTGAGGCTTCGGGTGGCGCAGTAGGCTTGATCACCCTGGAGGACGCTGCGGCGGCTGGTGCAGGCGACTCGAGCGACCCAGGCGAATCAGCGGATGAAACGCCAACGGTGGTAGCCGAAGAAGAGCCGACAGAAGATATCGAAGCATCCCCGGCCCCGGAGTCCACCGTGGAGTCACAGGGAACCGGTACTCGCGGCGACTACTCAGCACCATCGCACTCCGGAGCTCCACTGGAGGCAAGCTCCGCGGCGCTTACCATCTTGCCGCTGCTGGGACTTGGTTGGATGGGGTTTAAGGCGATACGCAAGCGGCGCTAGGGC
>CAUZJA010000145.1:0-7415 GCA_963579925.1 Dehalococcoidia bacterium
CACGCTGTTCTTTAGTTTCATCATTCCAATGTGGACGCTGATGTGGAACTTCATCCGCGTGAGTATGCGAGGACCAACAATCCTGGCAGTCGTCATCATCTTCGGTACTCTGCTGGATCGGGTTCGACTAACCGTTGGTCCGTGGAGCATTGAAGATATCAACGAAAAGTTCCTGACTGAAATACCAGAGACTGTCTGGCCTGATCTCTGGGACATCTTCATGTTCATTGGAATGTTCGGTGGAGCAGCATTCCTGTTCCTGCTTGTTACTCGACTGGTTCCCGCGGTCTCACTGTGGGAAATCCAGCAATCAAGACTAATTTCCAAGCCGGCGATGTACATGCGCGGCGAGGTTGAAATCGTGGGCAAGCCCGATTAGGCGCTGCGGAGTATTTAGCTAAACATGCGACAAGGCAGACAACTCGACGAGATCAGGATCAACAAGGAACTCCTTAATGGAGCCCTTGAAACTCCTGCTTGGTGGAAATGGGCAGTTCTTATTCTGTTCACCATCGTTATATCGGGGTTCGTCGTTTTCGGAATCCAGACCAACAAGGGTCTTGGAGTAACCGGACTTTCCCGTCCGGTTTTCTGGGGCGCCTACATCACGACGTTCGTGTTCTGGGTTGGTATCTCACACGCTGGAATCATGATTTCAGCCATCCTCAGGCTTACCCAGGCTGAGTGGCGACGTCCTGTAACCAGAGCGGCCGAACTCCTTACGGTGTTCTCCCTGCTGACAGCGCTATCGTTCCCGGTAATTCACGCCGGTCGACCGTGGCGCATCATCTACTGGATCTTCCCGTATGACTTCGCACGCGGTCTCTGGCCTAACGTCCGTTCACCACTGGTGTGGGACCCGGCCGCTATTGGTACGTACCTGACAGGAAGTACCCTCTTCCTCTACGTGGCACTTCTGCCAGACCTTGGCGTACTTCGTGACCGCACAACTGGTTGGAAGCACGCCATGTACGGTGCGCTCTCACTTGGTTGGAGAGGAAACCCTAGACAGTGGCGTCTGCAGACTGTTGCTGGCGTCCTTCTCTCAGCCTTGATGCTCCCAATCTTCGTGTCAGTGCACTCCATAGTCTCCTGGGACTTTGCGGTGACGCCTGGTGTTGAAGGTTGGAACTCAACTATTTTTGCTCCCTACTTCGTGATTGGTGCTGTCCACTCCGGTGTGTCAGCTGTAGTCACGATGATGGCGCTTATGCGCTGGCTCTGGAAGTGGGACAACTTCATCCGACCTGAGCACTTCGACGCTCTTGCAAGACTTCTTATAGTCGTTGCTGTTGCGTGGTTCGGCTTTACGATCGTTGAAATCCTCTTCAGCCTCTACACCCTGGAGGGCCCTGAACTGGCCTTCCGTGATATGCAGATATTCCAGTGGCCATGGGCTGGTTTGTTTGTAGTTTTCCTCTTAACCGGTTTCTTTATTCCGGTAACGATGTGGCTATTCAAAGGCGTGAGAAACTCAATCGCTTTGATGTTCTGGACCTCAATCCTGGTCAACATCGGTATGTGGCTGGAGAGATTCCTGATTGTTGTACCTGCGCTGGCTCGAAAGCAGCCGTTTGTGTACACATGGGGTAGCTACCAACCAAGCATCGTTGAATTCGCGATGATGGCCTGGTCGTTCGCATTCGTGTCAATGAACATGTTGCTGTTCGCCCGGTTCTTCCCACTGATACCTCTATTCGAAAGTAAAGAGGCCATGATCTTCACCACTGAAATGAAGATCGGCCGCACAACGATTCCAGCAGTCTTGCGGGAGCAGGAGTAACGGGCATGGCAAAAACCAGCATTCTTGGCCTATATGAGGATCCAGAAGACGGCGCAAAGGCAATGGACGCCCTGCACGCAGTGGGCATGGATCCAAACGACTTCGATGTACTTACCGGTACGCCATACCCTGAAGGAGCCTTCGGGGAGCACGTGCCGCAGCATCGCCTCTTCCGGTTCCCAGTCTTCGGAGCGATGGTTGGCTTTACGCTGGCTATCCTCTTCACTGCAGGTACCCAGCTGGCGTGGCCCATCGTTACCGGCGGTAAGCCAATCTTGGCTATCCCGGCAATGTTGATCATCACCTATGAATTGACGATGCTCTCCGCAGTCATCATGACTGTGATTGGCATCCTGTTTGAATCACGACTACCAAACTTTGCCCCTGGCGCGTACGACACGCGAATCACAGAGGGATATGTTGGAGTTGTGGTCTCAGTCGATGAAGGCCGAGAGAGTGAATTCGAAGAGATCTTGAACACCGCAGGCGCAATGGAGACCAAGCGAGCGTGACGACTCTGTCTGGAATTTTTGAGCCAAAAATGATTGGATCTCGGCGTGTAAAGCCGATGTGGATCATCGCGGCTATTGCAGTCCTTGGAATCCTGAGTACCGCCTGCTTCCCCAAGCAAGGTTCGTACCCAATTGAGATCTTCACGGAGATGCACTACTCACAGTCATTCAAAGCGCAGGAGCCACCAAGGCTCGACGCAGTTCGTGGTGCAGAGGTCTTCGTAAGCCTCGGCATAGATGGCGTTCTGGCGATGACTGAACGACAGGAACGTGCGTACGATCCGGCGGTTGCCGCTGAGTTGTTCAGAGTCAACTGTTCTGTTTGCCACGGCGTTGGTGGTCTGGGCGATGGTGCCATCAACCAGCACCTGACGGCCACAGACAGCTACTTCGCTTCCCAGAATGACGGTCAGACCTACTCGGCCGCCCCAAACATTCTTGATAGCAGTCAGACCAAGTTCTCAGATGAGGCGTTCTTCGCGTTCATCTCAAACGGTCAAAACGTGATGCCTCGCTTCAGCCTTCTTCTCAGTGAAGAGGACCGGTGGGATATCGTGAACTACGTGTACGATACTGAGAGTGGGCTGGGTACACGCTAGCCCGATCGCGGGCTTGATCTCGGAGCGCGGTAACCGGATCACAATCAACCGGTTTCCAAGCGCAACGGAGTTGTAAGAGATGGTCATCGTCCCAATGGCGATACGTTCCAGTCGCAGACCGCACATTCTGTACCTGTTCGTCGCGCTACTTCTTATCATTGCAGCAGCGTGCGGGTCAGCTGAGCAAACGTTGGAGCAACAGGCCAGTTCGATGGACAAGAAGTTCATGTGTCCCGTCTGCCCTGGTGAAACGATTGATCAGGCACAAGTCCAGATCGCCAAAGACATGCGTCAAATCATTCGTGACAAGCTGGCCGTTGGAGAAACCGAGAACGATATCTCCCAATTCTTCGTCGAACGCTACGGTATCCAGGTGCTTGCATCGCCACCAACTACGGGCTTCAACTCACTGGTCTGGATCGTCCCTCCGGTAGTCTTAACAATTGCACTCTCAGCGCTCTACATGATCCTTCGTGACATGAGGAAAGGCCGAGCGGAGTTGGCAATGAGCACCTCGACCGCAACATCACGCACAACCAAAAACCCGCTTGCACCGTATCTAGATGCGGTTGATGAAGAGATGCGGCAATCTAACACTCAACGTCCCGGTGCCAAAGATACGGCATCTGCACGCTCAGCAGTCGCGGACAACGGATCAAATGAAGTGAATGGTTAGGGATGGCTGAACTAGGTCAACTGACACTACTGCTAGGGCTGGCGCTCACGGTGTACGCCACGCTCGGTTCCGTGCTCGGCGCTCGCAAAGGCGTTCCAGAGCTCGTCGTCAGCGCGCGCAATGCCACGTACCTGATTACGGTCGTCGGTGGTGCCGCTGCGGTCGCGCTGATAGCTGCGTTCGTAACCAACGACTTCTCAATCGAATACGTCTATGGCCACAGCAGCACCGCTATGGACCGTGCATTCCTCTGGGTGGCCTTCTTCAGTGGCAATGAGGGTTCGCTGCTGTTCATCGTGCTAACGCTGTCGCTGATGACCAGCGTGGCTTTGTTCCTGTCTCCACGCAACTTCACCGACGCACTCCCCTACACCACCGCAATCCTGAGCGGGATCATGGGGTTCTTCTTCTTCGTACTCGTCTTCTTCGCCAGCCCCTTCGCCCCGCTTGATTTCGTCGCAACAGAAGGCCTTGGCATCAATCCACTATTGACGCATCCCGGCATGTTCATCCATCCACCACTGCAGATGGCGGGGCTTGTAGGCATTGCAGTCCCCTTTGCCTTTGCGTTCGGCTCGCTAATAGCTGGCAAGACAAGAGACGAATGGCTGGACGCCGCCCGAGTCTCCGCAATAGTCATCTGGGCGCTACTTGGCTCCGGAATGCTACTGGGAGCATGGTGGGCCTACACAATCCTTGGCTGGGGTGGCTACTGGTCCTGGGACCCCATCGAGAACGTGGCTTTCATGCCCTTTCTGGCGCTCACAACGTTCATCCACTCCGTCATGGTGCAGAAACGCCGCGGAATGTTCCGTATGTGGAACGTGGTGCTATTGAGCGTTGCATTTGTGCTGGCGCAATTTGGCATGTTCATCAACCGCGGCGGCCCCGTTGTATCCGTCCACTCGTTCGGAGCCTCCACTCTGGGTGCCATCTTCCTCACCTTCATGCTCTTCAGCCTGGCGTTTGCCCTCTTCGTCTTCTTCTGGCGCTTCAACGATCTGAAAAGCGACCGTCCGCTCGAGTCGTTCCTCTCTCGCGAGGCGTCTTTCCTGCTCAACAACTTCCTCCTGCTGGGCATCGTAGGCGTGACCCTATGGGGGGTGTTATTCCCACTTGCCTCTGAGTTCGCCCAGGAAGAGACGGTCACCGTCTCGGCGCCCTACTTCAACCGAATCAACGGCCCAATGCTCCTCGCGCTGGTGCTACTAATGGGAGTAGGACCTGTTCTTCCGTGGCGTAGGGCCAACAGAGCCTCACTGAACCGCTGGCTACTGTGGCCAGCAATACTTGCCATATTAGCGTTCATCGGGATGGTGGCAAGCGGCCTTGAGGAACCTATAGCTCTCTTCTCATTTAGCGTACTGATATTCGTCTCCACATCCATTGGACAGGAGTGGTATCGCGGCACGATGGCCCGTCGACGCGCCGGCGACAACATCGCCGTAGGCTTCTGGAAACTTGTCAATGGAAACCGACCGCGTCACGGCGGCTACGTGGTTCACATATCGATACTGGTGCTCGCCTTCGGGGTTATTGGAACGGGGTTCTACAGCCAGCGGGAAGACACGGTCCTGAATCTCGGCGAAAGCTTTGAGATTGATAACTATCGACTTGAGTTCGCTGGCCATGAAGAAGAGCCACGCGCCGACCGACTTGCGCAGTGGGCGATCATTAACGTATTCAAGGATGGTAAATACGTTGGGCAAGTAAAGCCATGGAGCGCCTTTTACCCGGGATTCAACCAGGTATCTGTGCGAGCAGGAATCGCGACCGGGCCGATCGAAGATCTTTACATCGTCCCAACAGACTTCCTGAATTCACGGGGCGAAGGAGTTCTTGCCGGCGGCGGTCCGGTGACACGCGCCATATTCAGAGTGAGCATCAACCCCCTGGCCTGGTGGCTGTGGATGGCAGGCCCGATATTCATTCTTGGATCGGTCATCGCCCTCTGGCCGCAACCGGCGGTAGAGTTAAGTCCTGCCATCAACAGACGTCGACGGCCTACAAGCGCCGCAGCGTTACAAGCGGGAGACTAGCGCCACGCGACCGCCTGTTCCTGACACACCTCATTTGAGCGAATACTCGATCGGCACGGAGACTCTTTGGGAATAGCAATCGGCATACTCATCACTATCGCGGTGGTGGTGATCATCGCTTGGCCATTCCTGCGTAGCAGGAGAAGACGCTCCGGAGCATCGGCAGAACTATCTGATGCTGGCCAACTCAGGGTTGCTAGAGAAGAGATCTACGATCAGATCAGGCAGCTTGAGGCCGACTACAACGCGCAGATAGTTCGTGAAGATGAGTACCAATCCCATCTTCGTGAACTGAGGCTCCGTGCGGCAGAATTGATGCGAACCCAGGATCAGTTGCCAGAGAAACTGAGCGACGATGATCTTCTGGAGCTTGAAATACAAGCTGCCCGCAAGGCCTCCACGGCCACGGAAAATATCTCAGAATAATCCGTCCAGGAATGATGAAAATTACAGTGACGTTACTTCAGACCAGAATGGCCACTGGCGTCCTGTTAGTACTGGCAATGCTAATAGTTGCTGGCACGCCCACCGTGTTCGCTCAGGACAGCGTGGTAATTGAGGGCGAGGCGCAAATCCCCGACCTCATTGGCGGCAATGTGATTCAGATGACCTCCGGCGCAAGCATTCCAAATGGGCTGGAGATTACACTCACCACGTACGACGCTTCAAACATTCCGGTTGGAGAGAAGTCAGTCGCGGTCGGCACTGACGGTGCATTTGAGTTCACTGACTTCCCGAAGACCGAGGGATACCGCTACGAATTGCAAACACTCCACGGAAACCTTCTCCAGACCGTCAAGGTAGAGGATGCCCTCGATCCCACGGGAATCGGGATGCGAATATATGAAACAACACCGTCGCTCGACGGCATCAGTGCCACATCTCATGTGACCATCATTCCGCGTGTTGATGGCAAAGATCGACTGATGGGTGTGCTGGAGTTGGTTGAGATCAGCAACGGCGGAGACCGCACATTCATACCTGACCTTGATAATCCTGCGCCTGACGGGATCCCCCAACTCCTACGATTTAGCCTTCCGGTTGGCTACGAGGAACTGACCGTAGATGCCGATCTTCCCAACGGAAACGTTCTGGAGATTGGAACTGGCTTTGCGATGTCCAACGCGGTGCCTCCCGGGGACTTCAGAATCCTCTACAGTTACGTGATCGAGTACGACGGCTCATCAACGCTGTTTGACCGCAGCCTTGGTTACGACGTGTTCGAGTATCGAATACTCATGCCGCCGGCCTACGGAAATGTCGCGGCTGACGGCTTTGAAGTGATTGGTGATGAGTTGCTGGGCGACACGAACTACCGAGTGTTCCAGCGTGATGCTCTGCTCAGTACTGATCGACTCCAGCTCAATTTCACTGACCTGCCAGAGCCATCTGGTCTCCAGAGCTTCCAAAACTTCGTTGGCGGAAGCGCCTGGGCCACGATTGGCACTCCGGCGATTGCTGCCGGGGCAATGGCGATACTTCTGGGATACGTCTTCTTCTACCGCAATCGCAATCGACCGGCCTACGCCGTCGGTGGTCTCAGACGAGAAGAGCTGGTGGAACAAATCGCAGAACTAGACGCAGTCCATGACGCTGGCGATATCGATGATGAAGCGTACGCGAAAGAGCGCATGGGACTATTCGATCGGGCGATAGACGCGCCTGACTCAGATGAAGTGAGTCCAGACGAGGAAGAGTAGCCCTTCCTCGTGGTGCGGGCATACCTGCCCGCACCCAGTCGAACACCGCAGCCCCCTAGTTCATCTTGATCCCGCCATCTACGTTGATGCCTTGGCCAGTGATGTT
>CAUZJA010000146.1:0-7372 GCA_963579925.1 Dehalococcoidia bacterium
CCTCACTAAGATGGATGGCGATTCCCGTGGTGGTGCAGCACTGTCCATGCGTTCGGCGACTGGCGTTCCCATCAAGTACATCGGCACGGGTGAAAAGGTGGACGCATTTGAGACGTACCATCCCGACCGATTGGCAGGCCGAATCCTTGGTATGGGTGACGTGGCGTCACTCATCGAAAAGGCTGAGGGTGAACTCGACCTCGATGCCGCCAAAGAGCTTGAGAGAAAGCTCCGCAAATCTGAGTTCGATATGAACGATCTGCTGGATCAATTCAAGGCCATCAAGAAGATGGGCTCCATTACGGACATCATGGGCATGGTTCCGGGCCTTGGTCGTATGAAGAACAAGCTCAACCCGGCGGACATGGACGAATCAAAAGTCGCCCGTATCGAGGCCATCATTCTTTCCATGACCGCCGAGGAGCGCCGCAATCCCAAACTGATCAACGGCTCTCGTCGCAAGCGCATCGCTGATGGCAGTGGAACCAGCGCAACTGAAGTGAATCAGCTCATGAACCAGTTCACTCAGGTGCAGAAGATGATGAAGAAATTCGCCAGGGGCGGCTCCAAGCGCGGTTTGATGGGGATGCTGAGCAAGTAGCCAGCCAGCTTCGAACGATTATCGTACCGTTAGTCATAGAAATAGCGTGAATAAGCGCCTGCTTCGTAAATGTTTCTGGTATACCCGACGTAAGTCGCTGGCTTCTTGACACCTATTTCGCCAAGTACGTAACCTTGGCGCAGAAAGAAATACCCGTCTCCGCAATTCGCGGGGACAAAAAACATCGACAATCAGTCGACGGCCAAAGGATTCCATTATGGAAGCGATCCCGGTTGCCGTCATCGTGGCCTTGGTTGTCTCGATTCTGGCTGGGGCAGGTGGCTTTTACCTGCGAAATGCACTGGCACGCCAGAAGACGAGAGCAACCTTTGAAACGGCGCAACAGCAGATACGACGCGCCGAAGAGCGTTCCAAGGAGATCTTCCTAGAGGCAAAAGAAGAGTCGCTCAAAACGAAGACTGCCGCGGAAGCGGAGTTAAGGTCTCGACGGCAAGACATAGAAAAACACCAGCGGAGAATTGATAAAAGGGAAGAGAACCTCGATAAGCGTAGTTCAAGTCTGGATAGCCAGACTTCCAAACTGCAAAACAAGGAAACCGAACTAGGCCGACAACAGGCTGACCTATCACTGGTGAAGGAGAAGGAGATTGAGCGCCTTGAGCAGATCTCCGGTCTCGCTGTTCCAGAAGCCCGTGACCAACTTTTGAAGCGTGTAGAAGAAGACATCCAGTTCGATACGGCCCGAATGCTGCGGGACGCTGAACAGGATGCTCACGAACGTGCAGATGAGACGGCTCGAGAAATCATTGGTGGGGCAATTCAACGACTCGCGTCTGATGTGATTTCAGAGCAGTCGGTTTCGTCTGTACCCCTGCCCAGCGACGATATGAAGGGCAGATTGATCGGTCGTGAAGGCCGAAACATTCGCGCTATTGAAGCTGCAACTGGTGCTGATCTCATCATTGATGACACACCGGAAGCGGTGACGATCTCTTGTTTTGATCCCATTCGCAAGGAAGTGGCACGCCGCTCTCTTGAGCGCATGATTCAGGATGGGCGGATACACCCGGCTCGTATTGAGGAGATTGTTGGACGCACCCGAAGCGAGGTGAATGACATCGCGCGCCGGGCTGGTGAAGACGCTCTGCTTGAGGCCAACATACGTGGCCTACACCCTGAACTAACAAAGCTGGTGGGACGCCTGAAGTTCAGGTTCTCCTACGGTGAGAACGTGCTTCAGCACAGCATCGAAGTGTCGCTCCTTGCCGCCCTCATGGGCGCTGAGTTGGGCGCACGCGTCAATGTCTGTCGCACAGCCGGATTCCTCCACGACATCGGCAAAGCGCTCTCGCATGAGGTTGAAGGACCTCACGCAGAGATCGGTGCCGATACAGTGGGCCGATATGGAGTGTCCGAGCGCATTCAGAAGGCGATTCGTGAACATCACGACCGTCAGATGACCACGCTGGAGTCGTTCATCGTGGCCGCCGCAGACGCGCTGAGCGCAGCACGTCCGGGCGCCCGACGAGATACGGCTGAGCACTACATCCAACGTTTGGAAGCGCTGGAGGATACCGCACGTGGGTTCGAAGGTGTGGAGCGATGTTTCGCTATCAAGGCCGGTCGTGAAATTCGCGTAATGGTTAGCCCTGACGTGGTCGACGACGCGAAAGCGGCGATACTGGCACGGGACGTTGTGAAGCGTATTGAAGAGACGCTTAGCTACCCCGGCCAGATCAAAGTTGTCGTGATTCGTGAGTCGCGATCAATCGAAATCGCGAAGTAGACGAGGCGGAGACCGGATGATTCTTGCGATGAGTCCGGTCGCGCGCCTGTTCAACTGACGCCGCATTGTCGGCGTCGTACTGACTAACAACCAACAGACCTACCCGACTGGATGATGTGATTTGAGCCCTGTTACTGACGCTGGATGGAATGATGAGTGGGGCGATGGAGCCCTGCCGCCCAAGGTTGACCTCCATCTGCACACAACCGCTTCAGACGGCAAGCTTTCTCCAACAGCGCTTGTCGATCAGATTGGGGCCACCGGTTTGCGAACTATCGCAATCTGCGACCACGACACTATCGACGGCCTTGAAGAGGCGTATGAAGCGGTAGCCAGGTACCCGGAGCTTGATCTGATTGCTGGAGTTGAACTGAGCACCTCGGCCGGTGAATCTGAAGTCCACATGGTGGGTCTGTTCATCGACCACAAAGATCCGCACCTGCTAGAGACCCTCAGAGAGTTTCGAGGCCGGCGTGAGACCGCAATACGCCGGTCGGTCGCCAAGCTGAACGAACTTGGCATAATGATCAAGTTTGAACGGGTTCGTGAGATCGCGGGTGGGGCGATTGGTCGACCGCACATCGCAGATGCAATGATGGAAGCCGGGTACATCAAAACGCGTGATGAAGCGTTCGATAAGTATCTTGGAGATGACGGCCTTGCCCGGGCCAAGCGTTCGCCAACCTCAACCAAAGAGGGCATAGAGCTAATTCACTCATGCGGCGGCGTAGCAGTGGTAGCCCATCCGCAAACTGTGCCCGAGTTTTTCGACATAGCAGAGCAGCTGTCGGAGGAAGGCCTCGATGCCCTTGAGGTGTTTGCCGAGAAGTATGATGCCTCAGATCGCCAGAAGTATCTGGACGTGGCCCGTAAGTACAACCTTGTTCCAGTAGGGGGCAGCGACTACCACGCGAAAGGCACACCTGATGAGATCCTACCGGGAGGGCCTGACCGCCCCGGTCCCGCATCAAGCGTCATCGCGGAACTCCAGCGTCGCAGCCCTGGCCATTCCTGATCCACTCGGGGTCCACAACGAAACTGTCAGTCGGTAACAATTCATGATGTGGGATACGACATCAGCAGCAGTGATAATCGGCGCCTACTTCATAGGAGCCGTGCCATCGGCGTACATAGCCGCCCGCTTCAGCAACGGCATCGACATTCGGGCACACGGCAGCGGCAACCTTGGCGTCTCCAACATCTATCATCAGGGCGGGTTCTGGTTAGCCGCACCCGTAGTGCTCTACGACGTGATCATCAAAGGCGCGGTTCCAATCATCATCGCGTCGGACAAGATTCTGGACCTCGGACTAGACATTGAAGTGACGGCAGCCTTTGCCGCGCTCATGGGCCACCACTGGTCCGTATTCGTGAAGTTCCGCGGTGGCCGGGGTATGGCCGCGGTGATGGGCGCAATGATTACGCTCAGCTGGCCTCTGCCATTTCTGTATGCGCTACCGGCACTAATCGGACTCCTGCGAAAGGGCGATAGTGCCATCTGGTGGATGCTCGCCGCATTGATCCTACCCATCTGGACGCTGGTTCTGGGGCTGGAGATAGAGATCACCTGGTTCACGATTGCGTTTGTGATCGCAGTGATAGTGAAGCGGCTTCTTTCCAACCGCAAAATGGGTGGTGAAGCTGATTTGCCGGATATCCCGTTCAAGTCGCTGGTTCGGAATAGACTTCTCTACGATAGGGATATCAGCAATCGTCAGGAATGGATTGATCGTATTCCCAAATAGTTGCCCAATAACCATTTGACTCTGATGAAAGGCACATAGCTTGGTCGACCTGCGCGACCCCACATATTGTAAGAGGCATCCTCAGACTGAGTCGTATCTCGGTTGTTCGAGGTGTGGCGACCTGATCTGCTCCCAGTGCTTGGTGCAGACGCCCGTAGGAGCGCGTTGCCCCGAACACGGTGAGTCGCTGCGCAATCCAATGACGCAGACCTCCAACTCTGAGATGACACGCGCCATCATGGTGGGTGTTGGAACTTCACTGGGCCTCCATCTTCTCTACGCCGTGATGTATCTCACCCTTGGAGCGCTGGGTACGATACTCGCGATATTTGCCCCAATGGCAATTGGGTATTTTGTGGGCGAGGCTGTTTACCGCTCGTCGGGATATACAAGGAATAAAAACCTCGCGTGGGTTGCAGCAGGATCAGTTTTAGGCGGATTCGTAATGATGGCCCTCTTGTTCCCTGGTGTCGCAATAGGAATTTTTGGAGTCCTGATTGGTGGCTACGTGGCGTATACGCGAGTCCGCCCGTAGCATCTTCGAGATCACAAGACACAAAAAAAGGCCGGAGCAATGCTCCGGCCTTTTCATTTCGATTCTGAACTAACTACTAAGCGGCTGCTCGGCCAACTCTGTCAGCTACTCGAGAGACTCCACGTCCGGCTGCGGGGATGAAGATCCCTTCCATCAGACCGGCGATGAACGCGACTGCGAACACTGCAAGCTGACCTGCTAGCACACCAGGGCCTGAGCCAGGGAATGCCAGGAACGCAACGTTAGTTGTGGTTTCCTGGTCGGACACCAACGGTAGTGACGCCATTCCCGAACCGAAGATCGAGAATGCTGCCAATCCCACAATTCCACCGATAACCGGTCGCGCAAGTCCCAGAAGGAACAAGGCGCCTGGATCGGTCTGGTGGTACTGGAAGGTGACCACTCGGAGAAGAACTCGGAATGAGCTTCCTGCAATGCCAAAGATGATGGCAGCTGCCGGGATCGCAATCGCGGTGCCGAGGAACAGCGTGTCTGCTGCTACAGCGGTGACCGTGATAGCTGCGATGATTCCGTACAGGAGAGCCATACCACTCAACGGGGCGAGCACTCTTCGCACCAGTGTGCGTGAGCGGATCATCTCGTCAGCGTTGTTCTCGAGCGTCTCGATGATTCGCTGGCCGTCTCGATCAACATCGATGTTGCCATTTGATGCTCGATCGATCCAGGCCTGCAAGTTAGCAAGAACCTGCTCGTCGTCTTTCAACTTCGCGTTGTTCACGCGAGTGATCAACTGCTCTACCTGAGCGATGAACGGTGCCGCTGCCGCGGCCGGTGATCGTCCACTGGACTGAGGCGATGCCTCGCTAAATTCAACAACTTGTCCGCCAGCTTCTGCCATAGCGAACCCCCTCTTTCTGAACTTTGTGGTTCATGAATCCCTTAATTGGATTAGTCGCAAACTAGCACGCCGCTATTCAAGGGGTCAAGAAAGATAGATAATGAGGTTCACGGATTTTTGATCCGTTACACGGTTCAGGCTGGCGAGATGGCGCCTCTAAATGACCTGGGACCGCTCTTCATCCCCACTTTTTTCTCAGGCTATTTGCGCGTGGAGCACCTGCGAATTCCTCATGTCAGATATTCAGGCTAAACCCATTATTCAAGCCGTAGGTCTGCGGAAAGACTACGGTGTGTTCCACGCGGTCAAAGGCATCGACTTCGAGGTCATGCCCGGTGAGATCTTCGGCATGCTGGGCCCAAATGGCGCGGGCAAGACAACCACCATGCGAATGCTCTCCAGCGTCTCGCCAATCACCGCCGGCCAGATATTCATAGACGGCCTGAACGTTGAGGATGAGCCACGCAAAGTGCGTGATCGCATTGGTGTTGTGGCGCAGCATGACGGACTTGACCAGGATCTGAACGTTCATCAGAACCTGGTTACGTACGCCCGATACTTCTCCATCACGGGGAAAGCTGCGCAGGAGAGAGCTCGCGAAATGCTGGAGTTCTTTGGCCTGGATCATCGTTCTGGATCCAGCATTCACACGCTCTCCGGAGGCATGAAGCGAAGGCTCACACTGGCACGAGCCTTCATGACGCGCCCCAAAGTAGTGATCTTAGATGAGCCATCGACGGGCCTCGACCCACAGAGCCGCAATCGCGTCTGGGAACAACTCTTCCGGATCCGAGACGCCGGCGCAACGATCTTGATGTCTACGCACTACATGGAAGAAGCGGCACAGCTCTGCGACCGACTTGTCATCATGGACAACGGTAATATCCTCTCAAGAGGCACGCCAGATGATCTGGTTCTGGAGCACGCAGGCTCTCTCACAGCTGTAATTCGCCCCAACAACGGTAGTGGTACCGCCGTGCGCACTGCGCTTGAGGAATCAGGCAAAGTGGTGCGAGACAGAGGCACCTCGATGGTGGTCCATGGTCCTGAGGAGCTACGTAGTGAGCTGGCTCAAATACCGGATGCCACGGTGAGGTTCCGAGTTTCCACCCTGGAAGACGTGTTCCTGAATCTGACCGGCCGCGAATTGAGGGAAGAGTAGATGACCACGCTTCTAACTAGAGCAGGATTGGATTTCCGACCCTCCAACGTTTACGGCGTGTGGCTTCGACACTGGCTGGCCTTCAAAGGCGGCTGGCTGGTCGACTCTACATCAATCGTCGCTGAGCCACTTTTTGTGCTGTTGGCAGTTGGGTTCGGCATCGGGAAGTTCGTGGAAGGGATCGAAGGCGACCTGAGTTATCAGGAGTTCGTCGCGCCCGGAATCATCGCTGCCAATGCAATGTGGCCCGCGCTCTTCAACTGCTCCTGGGGCGCATACCAGCGTATGGAAAATCAAAAGATTTACGAGACGATGATCTCCGCACCGGTCAATCTGAGCGAATTGGCCGCAGGAGAGATCGTGTGGGGCGCCACAAGGGCGGGAATGACAACCGCCGCGGTGCTACTTATTGCCACGCTACTCGGCCTGATCAGCTCACCGCTGGCTCTTTTGATATTGCCGCTGGGCTTCCTTGTCGGGCTGGTATTTGGTGGAATGGGCCTCGTCTACGCCTCAATCGCGCCAACGCAGCATTCGATGATGCTCATATTCACACTAATTGGCACGCCAATATTCTTCTTCAGCGGCGCGTTCTTCCCAATCGACTCGCTCCACAGCGGAGTTCAGCCCATCGCTTGGGCGATGCCGCTGACCGGTGCCGTACATGTGGCGCGAGGACTGTCGACAGGCGAGCTCGCTATGAGCCACCTATATGGACTGCTG
>CAUZJA010000147.1:0-7314 GCA_963579925.1 Dehalococcoidia bacterium
GGCTTCTACGTCGCTTGTAGTGCCACAGGCGATCAGAAGCGTGAACATCAAAACAATGCTGAGTCCAGCGAGTAAGGAGGTTGGTCGTTTCAGCAGTAACGGCATTTTGGCGTCTTCTCATGTTTTAGTTACACAATTTATTTGGTACTGATACATATTTACTGGCGGGTAGTGAGTCTCTAGTGAGTGGGCAAACCTCGAATATGAGGGGTTTGTGATTTTGTTCACAGAGAAGATACCGGGAAGTCAGCTCGCGCGTGAAATTGGCGACTACAACCGCAGTGATGCAGACAGAAGTCGCTAGTGAAGCTTCAAGAACAGTGAAGACTAGCCCCTAAACCCCCGGCAGCGGCGCCGTATCCCCTGACCTCACTTGCCAGAGACGCAGTCGTGCTGCCATGGACCGAATCCGGTCAGCATGCTCCGGTAGCTCAAACAGATTCTCGCGCTCGCTGGGGTCTGAATTTAGATCGTAAAGTTCACCCATATCTGAGGCGCTGAGGTTCAGCTTCCAGCGGTCGGCGGTGATTATTGAGCGCCAGGGCTGGGAGTTCATGAAGTTGAGGTCTGCGAGCTTCTCTTCCGGAAAGAAGTACTCGTCACACTCGTCTGCCAAATTACGGTCGTCGACTCCGTTGTGTTGCACCACTATGTCGTTGTTGCCCAGAGTGTCCTCGCCGTCCACAACCGCCTTCCGGCTCACGCCCTGCAGTTGTTCGGGTAACGACTCACCCATGAGGTCCAGCAGCGTTGGCAGGATATCGATCTGGCTGAAGTTGCCGGGTACGCGACGTGCTCCCTCTTCCAGCCACGGCACATGCATCAGCAGCGGCACGCGTGCCGCCTCTTCGTACGGCGTTCGCATCTCCAGCATTGAGTGCGTGCCAACCATGTCGCCATGCTCGCTGGTGAACACGATGATCGTGTTGTCGGCAACACCGGCGCGTTCAATGCCGCCCATGATCGAGCCAAGCATGTCATCGACAACCTTCACGTTGCCCCAGTAGTTGGCTCGCAATTGCCGCCACGCCTGTTCGCCCTCACGCAGGTCGATCCCATCGCGGATGCAATTGGAGAAGAGTTCAGCACGCAGCCGGTTAAATAGCGTGCTCTGTTCGGGGAACTCAACGAACGTATCGTCAACAGGCAACGTTTCGGGGTCGTACAGGCCGTCATATGGCCCGGCGAACGGTGGATGTGGTTCGATCGAGCTTACGTAGAGCACAAACGGGTTATCGGCGTTGTCTTCGATGAACTCCGCTGCTTGATTGCCAAGGAACGTTGCCATCTGTAGCTCTGCCGGCAACTCAGACCGCAGCTTGCCGGAGTAGGTCATGCCACCGGGATGCACCTCATCAGGCTCAATGCCCTGATCCTTCAAAAAGTGGTGATACGGCGATAACTCAACTCGACTGTCGTGATCCGTGTACTCCGGCCACCACTTATCGTTGCTACCAACCCAGTGGTCGAAACGATGCTGAGCGAAGATCTCATCGCCCAGATGCCACTTACCTATGTAGCCGGTCTTGTACTCCGGTGAGACCATCTCAGCCGCCGCCTGCACTTCGCGCGGCATGATCAGTCGGTTGACGGGCATGCTGGCCGACGGCGGGTACAACCCGGTCATGATCGACGACCTGGCAGGCGCACACACGGGCTGCGTCACATACGCGTTCTCAAACACCAGACTGCGCTCAGCCAGCGCGTTCATGTGTGGCGACTGTATCCAATCGTTGCCATAGCAGGCCATGGAGTCCTGCCGCAGCCGGTCTGGCAGTACGAATACGAGGTTGGGGTGTGTAGGGGCAGGGGCGTTTGGCATTTGATCTCTCTGTACTAGATGGCGAAGGCGGGGCAACTATATAGCGGAAACCATTTCGGGATGTGATCACTCTCCCACGACAGAATCCGGTCATTCTCACCCGCTTGGGATTGATGCAGCTCTCTCCACGTGGACATCCCAGGAAACGATAGTCGCACTATCCTTCCCCTCGCCGTCCTGAACCGCGCGCAACGGCGGCAACACCGCTCCTTCTTCACTTTCTGGCTCACCCAGAGACGCCAACAGGTGAGGCCCAGACTCGAATGGTCTTGACCCAAATTCGAGTAATCCATCGGTCACGAGCAAGATGCGGTTCAATCCCTGTCGAAGTTCGAATACTCCCGACGTAAACGCAGGTACATCGAGCATCAGTGAATTCACTCGCCCAACCCACTGGAAAAAGTGCCGGGTGTTCACTGTGTACTGTCCGAGGCGAGCGAGTTCGGGATGTAGCACGTACAGGAGATTGTCACCAATGCTCATCCACCAGAGATATCCACCTTTTTGCGCGCAGATCAGCACGGCGGTTTCTCCGGTTAATTGCTGACATTCCTCAACGAACTCCTCAGAGCGAAGTGCGTCGTTTAGATATTTCTCGATTGAGGGGAACGCAACGTTTACCGGTTCATCAAGAAGCTTCGCTATCGCGGGACGTGCGCTTTCGAGCAGTCTGATGACTGCCTCGGTGCTGTCGGATCCTGCGTGGCCATCGAGAACCTCAGCGAACGTCCAACCCTGAGCTACGTCGGTCCAGATGAGCGCTCCGTCTTCGTTGTGAACCGCGCCCGATGCGGTGCTACCACCGAACACACCTAACTCCGCGTTGGCGCATTTCGTGATCTGCACGTGATCAAAATGCGGGTCATACCCGCCAACCCAACTGAGACGGCCGGGTGAATCACTACGTATCAACTGCAAACCTCCTTCATTCGGCTTACCTGAAACGTTGGTGGCACATTCCACGCGGCCCCCACCTGGGGGCCAAATCTCTCTGGCCCTCTACCCCGCCTTCACAATCCCAATGGTCACTGCGGCCTCGTTGATCTCATTCGAAACAACGTGCGCTCCGGCTGGTGAATCTCCGAATGTGACGCTGACAGCCAGCGTCTCCTCACGCACGTAATCAACGTTCTCGTTGAGTGAGGCCTGCACCTCTTCCGGCACTGAGATGAACAGCTCTATGCGGTCTGAAATCTCAAGGCCCGAGTCTTTGCGAAGGTTCTGGATCAGTCGGATCACCTCACGTGCGGTGCCTTCTGCCAGCAGCTCCGGAGTGATCTCCATGGAGACGCCGGCTGAGTAGCCACCTTCCGATGCCACTGTGTAGGCATCTGGTGCGGCTGTCTCGACCAGCACCTCATCGTGGCCGAGCGTGAAACCCGCCACTTCGATAGTCTCTTCGGCGGCAACTGCTGCTGCAACAGCAGATCCGTCGATCTCGGCAAGCGCCGATCTGATCTTACCGAGGTCCTTGCCGTACTTGGGTCCCAGGATCCGGAGGTTCGGCTTGATGACGTGCTTGATTAGTCCACCAATTTCACTGGCATCTCGAACCGCTTTCACGTTCAACTCATCCAGCAACTGCGGCGTGATCGACTCAATGTAGCCACGCTCTTCGATGGTGGGTACGTCCACCACCAGTTCAGCGAGTGGCTGACGCACTTTGAGCTTCGATGTCGCACGGGCTGATCGGCCAAGACTGGCGAGCCTTCTCACCAGCGCTGTGGCCTTCGAGAGATCTTCGTCGATCACCGATTCATCGACCACAGGCCAGTCCGAGAGGTGAACACTCTCGCTGGCACCGGCGTTACGCATGCCCTCAAGGTTGCGGTACATCTCTTCTGAGAGGAACGGTGCAAACGGCGTGAGTACGCGCGTCAGAGTGGTGAGCGCCGTGTAGAGCGTCTGGTAGGCGGCGCGCTTGTCGCCATCGTCTTCGCTCTTCCAGAAGCGGCGGCGACTGCGGCGCACGTACCAGTTGGAGAGCCCGTCAACGAACTCTTCGATTTCGCGCGCTGCATCCTGCGGTCGCCAGTTCACTAGCCGATCTTCCACAGTTACGACCAGGCCGTTCAATTCAGACAGTAGCCAGCGGTCTAGTTCTGCCACTTCAAGCGAGTCGTCAACGTCATCGGGCGTCCAGCCATCGAGGTTCGCGTACGTTACGAAGAACGAGTAGACGTTCCACAGCGGGATGAAGAACTGTCGTCGCACTTCATCACTGGTGCCGTAGCCGAAGTTCAGGTTCAACGCGGGGTTGTGACGTGCGAACTGCCATCGAATGACGTCGACGCCAATCTTGGCCGCAGCTTCTTCGAACGGGATGGAGTTGCCTTTTGACTTGTGCATCTCCTCGCCGTGTTCGTCCCGCATCAGCGCGTATGAGAAGCACGCCAGAAACGGCTCCGTGTTTTCCAGAGTGGTGCTCATGGCGAGCAGCGAGTAGAACCAGTTTCGGAACTGGCCTGGGAAGCTTTCTGAGATCCAATCGGCCGGGAACCATTCGTTCCAGTAATCCCTGTTGTCGTTGTACCCAAGTGTGGCGAATGGCACGATTCCTGCGTCCAGCCATACATTGCCTACGTCCGGGATGCGCTCAACTGTGCTTCCGCACTTGGAACAGGCGATCTTCACGTGATCGATAGTTGGCTTGTGCGGGCTTGTGCCTTCGAACTGCTCCCAGCCTTCAGTCGCGCGCGCTTTCAACTCATCTTTCGAGCCTATGACTTCGAAATTGCCGCAGTCCTGGCATTTGTAGATGGGAAGAGCGAGTCCCCAGTAGCGTTTCTTGGAGATCATCCAGTCCTGCATGTTGCGCAGCCAGTCGATCTCACGCTCCAGGCCAAACTCCGGTACCCACTTGATCTTGCGGGTGATGTCCATCATCTGGTGGCGCAGCGTGTCCATGGAGATGAACCATTCGTCCACCAGGCGCCAGACGAGTTCAGTGCCACAGCGCCAGCAGTACGGGTAGCGGTGAGCGTAGTCCTCGATTTTGTAGAGGGCGCCCTTCTCTTTAAGGCTGGCGTAGATTGGCTCACGAGAGTCCATCACATTTGTGCCGGTGAGGAATCCGAAGCCATCCACGTAATTTCCAGACTCATCAAGAGGTGCAATCGTCGGCAGGCCGAGCTCTTTGCCCAGCTTGAAGTCATCAGGACCGGCGCCCGGCGCGCTGTGGACGATTCCGGTTCCTTCGTCCTGGCCAACTTCATCCCACGAAATTATGGGATGCTCTACGCCCTCTTGCGCCGGTAACTCGTCAAACGGGCCTTGATACGTCCAGCCGAGCATTGCGGAGCCGAGTAGCTCCTCGACTACCTCGTGTGGGCCCTCGAGGATGCCCAAACGCTCTTTGATTAGATAGAAGTACTCATCACCCTGCCGCACTTTGACGTAGGTGTAGTCGGGATGCACAGCGGCGGCGACGTTTGATGTGAGTGTCCACGGGGTAGTCGTCCACGCGAGAAGCGACTCATTCTCACGCCCGTTCAGCGGAAACTTCACGAACACGCCATCGTGGACGACGTCCTTGTAGCCCTCAGTAGCGATCTCATGCTGCGAGAGGCCGGTGCCGCAACGGATGCACCACGGCATCACGTCAGTGCCCTCGTAGATCCAGCCGCGCTCGTTGCACACCTTCAAGAAGTGCCAGATTGCGTAGTTATTCTCATCTGAGAGGGTGAAGTAGCTGTTGTCCCAGTCCATCCACTGGCCAAGCAGTTTTGACTGCTCAGAAATCACGTTTGCGAAGTGCTCAACGCGATCCTTGCAGTCCTGAACGAACTTCTCGATTCCGTACTCTTCAATATCGTGCTTCGAGTTGAATCCGTGCTCTTTTTCGACCTCTACCTCGACCCAGAGGCCCTGACCGTCGAAGCCGTTCTGGAAACGCTGCTTGAAGCCGCGCATGTTGTAGAAGCGAAGGAACATGTCCTTATAGGAACGCCCCCACGCGTGATGAACGCCCATCGGGTTATTCGCCGTGATTGGGCCATCGATGAACGAGAACTTCTTGTCAGAATCGTCGTTCCGCTTCAAGTACCGGTCTGGAATCTTGTTGGCAATCCACCAGTCCATGACGCCCTTCTCGAGTGCCACGAAGTCGACTTTTGCGTCGACCGGATCAAAAACGCCCTGCTTTTTCGCTGTTTCGGTTGCCATTTGTTCTCGCCTAAAAATTCCAACAAAAAACCCGTCCCAATCACGGGACGGGTATTTGAAAGTCAAATATCCGCGGTACCACCCGCGTTCTTCCTGATCACTCAGGAAACGCTTTTGCGAAGGTTCCTTGCCTGCACCCTCGCCCCTTGCGGGAGAGGGCGGGGGTGAGGGGTCTCCTCCGCAGCCGCTCTAACGTGCAGCAATTCCGACTACCCTTACTCCGCTCAACGCGTTTCACGGCAGCAGCTCCAGAGTGATATTCACCTTGCTCTTGCGCGCCCGTTCACACCTAATAGGGCTCTCTTGGCGCAGGTCACGAGGCTACTCGTCTCCATCACAGCCGATACAAAACAGTCTATCGCGCTTAGTGCCCAGAACTCCATACGGCCCGTTCTGATACTCCATTTGGCGCTCCATTTGAACTGGCGGGAACATTCCCGCGACGAATTTCGTCTTAGTTTGTGAAGCCTTCAAAAACAACGAACTAAAAAACTCCAGACCCACAACAAAGACAAAAACAATGAACCTCAAACAGATCACCATAACCCTCGCAGGACTCGGCATCATGGCCATAGCAGCCGTGGGTTGCGCATCCGACGCAGTCAACGCCAGCGACGAGCTAAATAATGAAGATGCACCGGCAATCGGCGCACCCGCAGACCCATCAGGAAACCAGGGCATCGCAGTCGGCGAAATCAATCCTGGCACCCCTGACTCATCAACCTCCACGCCCATCGACTACCCCATTCTTGACCCGGGCATCGGAAACGGTGAGATCATGATCCCAGTCGAGGCCGACGGCGGCATCGGTGACGGCGCTGGCCCAATCCCGGCCCACCCGATCGAGTTGCCAGTTGGTGAGGGTCTCCCCACCTATGAAGAGTGGCTCAAGGAAATCGCAACTACTTCTCCCGTACAGCTGCCCGTGATCGAGGGCGACGATGGACTCATCGCAGTTCTGCTCCCAGTGATTGAGGACGACGGTGGACTCATTGCAGTCCAACTGCCAGTAATCGAAGTTGAAGAGGTAATCGTGCCGCTGCTCTGCATGAGCACCAAGGCGGTACAGATGCCGATCGAGTTCCACTTCGGCCAGGACGCGACGCCAACCGGATTCGATGGCATCAACTCCGCATCCTGCATGTTCCAGGAAGACATTGAGAAGATCACGGTTGTCCTGACGGGCGTCGACGGCGGCCCAAGCCACGTCGAGACCTGGGGACTGCCAGAAGTGAGCAGCTCAGTCAGCTTCCCGTTGCCTGCCGACTGGTTCTCCATGGCAACCCGAGCATGGCTCGGCGCCGGCGAGTACAACCGCGAGATGATCG
>CAUZJA010000148.1:0-7167 GCA_963579925.1 Dehalococcoidia bacterium
GGCTGGGTGATTCTTGGCGCATGTTTCATCTTCTCCATGTTCGTGATTCTGTTTGCCCTGGCGCCGAACTACTTCCTTGCGATGGGTCTGGCCATCATCGCCGGGGTGTTCAATTCCGTATTCATGATCAGCACCATGACGGCCATGCAGATCAAAGTCCCAGAAGTCCTGCGCGGGCGGGTCATGGGCATCTACTCCGTGACGTTTAGCCTCATCCCAATAGGCGGACTACTGGGCGGAGCCATTGCTGAAATCTCAGGCGACTTCACGACTATCACTTCTCCGATCAGGATTGCTCTGGCGACTGGTGCGATCATGCTTGCGGTTATCGTTCTTTTCGTGGCCGCTACGCAGCGCGAGATCCGATCGTTGAATGGCCGAGTCCTTTCGGAAGCCGCCGACGTTTAGTGCCTGCCGCACGGGCATATGCCGCAGGGCGGCCAGCAGCCCCCTCACCCCCGCCCTCTCCCGGGGGGCGAGGGGGCAGGCATCAGGACTTTTCAGTGCGGAGGACGCGCCCGTGCAAGTCGCCTGTTACTTTGCCTTCAGCTATGGCTGGTTTTCCGTTGATTAGGATGTGGTCTATGCCGGTTGAGTATTGGTGGGGGGTTGCGAAGGTTGAGTGTTCTTGAAGGTTTATTGGGTTGAAGACGAGGATGTCTGCGATGTGAACGATGTTGATGCGGCCTCGGCGAGTTAGGGCGAGGCGTTGGGCTGGGAGGTGGGTCATTTTTCTAATGGCTTCTTGGAGGGTGACGAGCTTCTTTTCGAGGACGAAGTGCTGGATGTAGCGGGTGTTGGAGCCGTAGCTGCGGGGGTGGGTGTGTGAGTCGAGCGGATGACGACTACCGATACATCTACGCGTCCGGCGGGCTTGCCTTCAGTGCCGCTCGCAGGTTCTCGGCCATCACCAACACCTCTTCCTCGGGTACGCCTGGCTGTGCACCGCTCGCCACCGCCTTGTTGAGGTCTCCTATGCCGAATTCGATGTGTTCGGACGGCAGGTCCTCGTAGCGGGGGATTAGGTGGGTGTGCATGTGGGGGGTGCTTTCGCCGAAGGCGATTTGGTAGATGCGCAGCGCCCCTGTAATTTCTTCGAGGGTGCGGGTGATGTGGCGCAGGGTTGGTCCGTAGGATGCGGCTTCGTCGTCGGTGAAGTGGGCGGGGCCGTGGACGTGGCGCTGGGTGTTGAACATGGTCCAGCCGGCGAGTGCGTAGGGTGGCGGGGCGTGTCGGACTAGCCAGAGGTTGTTTTGCCAGATGACTCCGCCTGCGATGTCGGTTTCGCCGGCGTTTGCTTTGCATTGGGAGCAATCGGGGGTGTAGCTGGGGTGTTTCACTTATGAGCTTCCGTGTGTGTTGGCCGCGGGCGGCGTGGGTGTGTTGGTGGGGTGAATTTACATGATGGTCCCTGCCGCACGGGCATGTGTCGCGGGGCGGCGGGGGGCGCGTGGGTGGTTGATGTTGTGCGCGCGTGGTGTGGGAGCGGAGCAGTGCCCTCACCCCCAGCCCGCTCCTTTCCGTAGAGGGACTGAAACGGTTGTGGCTGTCACTGGTGGTTGGTGGTTGTGATTGCTAGACTGCTTTCAGGTGCTTCTGTCCCTGCTTAAGGGGGCAGAAGAGAATCGGAAAGCCGGTGAGATTCCGGCACGCGCCCAGCGCTGTGTGGGAGATTGCTTTAACAGTTGTTACTGAATTCACTTCATTACAGGAGCGGTTTGGGAAGGCGTTAGAGTGAGTTGATCCTGAGTCAGAAGACCGGCCTGAATGTGAGATAGAGCGTTTGGTCAGGCGCTCTGGATTGCCTCCCTCCACATCTTTTAATTGAGGGGCGCTTCAATGGATGGGAGAACATTGTGAAGCAGAATCCGGAAAGCCTGACGATCATGGATCAAACGCACGCGCAGGCCGAGTTCACAGAGGCTGATAGGAAGGGCATCTATAAGGCCATTTTCAATCGTCGCGACGTGCGTGGGCAGTTCACGTCCGAACCCGTTGACGATGATGTTTTGAGCCGAATTCTTTACGCTGCGCATCACGCGCCATCAGTCGGCTACATGCAACCATCGAATTTCCTGGTGGTGAAGTCCGATGAGGTGAAACGCCGAATCCATTCCGCTTTTGTGGAGGCCCACGAAGAGGCCAAAGCGATGTTTTCGGACGAGAAGCGTGAGCTTTACTCGTCGTTGAAGCTGGAGGGGATTCTGAAGTCCCCGATAAATATTTGTATTACCTGTGATCGCGGACGCACGGGACCAACCGTGATTGATCGAACTCAGCTTAAAGCTATGGATTTGTATAGCAGTGTGTGCTGTACAGAATTTTTGGTTGGCTGCTCGGGCTGAGGGTGTGGGTGTTGGCTGGGTCAGCATTCTCAAGCAAGAAAAGTTACGCGAGGCGTTAGGGATACCCGAAGACATTGTGCCAATTGCCTACTTATGCGTGGGCTATGTGAGTCATTTTTACAAACAGCCTGAGTTGGAAACCGCCAACTGGTTGCCCAGGATGCCTCTGGAAGATCTGATTTATTTTGATCCGTGGGGCCAGAGGGGCGAAAAAGAGAACCTGTTGGATCAGGTTGTTTTAGACAGGGACTTCCCCGGTCTGCAGATTTAGTTGTTGGGGTCGGCGCTGAGGTGGCGGGGACAGGGTACCCGCCAGGAGGCCACCCTACGGTTGATGGACGTATAGCTATTGATGGGGCGTGCGCCACTACGGCATATGCCTGCCACACAGGCATATGCCGCGGGGCGGCTGGGAGCGAACAGCCCCCTCACCCCCAACCCGCTCCTTTCCGTAGAGGGACAGAATCAGCCTGTCGTATCACCGGCTAACTGATGCACGTAAGCGGTGTCCACAGCAACGGTTAATCCGTTCCAGACATCGTTGGCTCCGGCGCTACTTTATGCCCCTGACCCCTGATCCTGCGCATTAGATCAAATAACGGAATTAGCATTAGGACCGAGCCTACTGTCACGAAGACTTTCCAGCCGTCGTAACCGCTGCCGAGGCCGAGCGCCAGTCCCCCCAGCGCACTGCCGAGCGCAGCGCCAACCGGCCCTAACGCTCCATCCATGAAGATAGCAGTGGATTGTTGTTTGCCTGAATACTCGTACACCAATGACACAAGGCCATTGAAGGTGGTTCCAACGACCATTCCAAGTACCAAGAATAACGCGGTACTGAGCTCCGGTGAAACTGTAATCCATGCGTATGTGGATGCGGAAATTATCACACCAAATATCCCCGCTATAGTCGCATTAGCAGGCCCACCAAGTGCCCTCGTGACTTTGCCGGAAAGGAACGCTGAAATCATGAATCCCAGGGATGAAGCGGTAAACGCAGGTCCAATCCACTCGTCGGCCCCCGGGTATTCATGATTGTAGAATCCCGCCGTGAAGACGAACGTTCCGATCACGAGGGTGTTGGCAACCATTCTCATCAATAGTGCGCTGCCCACAATTGGCATCACAAATACTCCGGCCATTCCTGAGAGTTGTGCCTTCAGGCTCACTTCTGCAACAGATGAGCCTGCGAGCTTTGGGAAAGTGATAAATATGCCCGCTGCCACGACCAGGCAGATCACGCCAAAAACGAATACCCCTCGTTCCCAATTTCCGTCGGACCCTATTAGCCTCAAGAATGGCGCAAAAAGACCCGTTCCAGACATCATTGCACCAATAACGAAGCCCTGACGCGCGCGTCGGACCTCTGGATTTGGCCAGGCCCTCCCCACCGCAGCAATCGACCCAGCGAATACCGGTCCTCCCGCGAGCCCGGCAACGATTCGTATAGGAAGCATCAATGCAAAATCGTCGATCATAGAAGTTATGATCGAAGCGATTCCCACGACCGTAATCGAGATCCAGAGGATTGCTCGGAGCTGATATCGGGATACGAACGGAGCGAGGACAAGTGCTGCCACGGCCGCTGCAGCGAAGGTCACGGTGCCAAGTTGCCCCATGGTAGCGTCAGAGACGGATAAATCATCGCCCATCTCGTTCAGGAACGGTGTAATGCTGGCAGCTTGGCCGCCGGCAATGGGCACGGAAAACATCAACAAGATCACGGTCAGCCAGTTCGCTTCTGAAGGTCTAATTAAATCTCGAGCGCGCAAATCTGACTCGTCCCGGCAGTTAGTGATCCTATGAGAGTCGAATTCTACATTGAGATCAGGCTAAAATTTTGATGCGCGACTCTAGCGAGCGATATGAATCCGCCATTCTCTTGTGTAAGCAGGAGGGTTCTCGCTTAGCAGTGGAGCAAATCTCAACGCCCACATCCGGACTGTCTCGTGACTTACGTCGAATCAGGGTTGGAGAAGAAGCTCAGCGACATCCGTGAAACCGAGCTTGTAGCAAAGTCTCCAGAGTACGGCGAGGAGAACGATGTCTACCGGAAACCGAAGATCTTGAACTGTGTTCCGGTTCGATCATTAAATCGACTTTTGCACGGCCTACAGTAGTAGATCTTGTATCCGAGGGCGGTTCGGTTTCTTCTTTTCCGGGTGGACACAGATCGGCAATGCGGGCAAGACGTGAACGACTCTCCTCAAGTTGTTTCAGAGGATGCTATTCTGCTCGTGTCCTGAGTTCTGACAGAACCCTCGCCGACCGCCAAGCGGGCTTAAACGGTGTAGAGGTCTACTGTTTCCATTACTGGGGCTATCTCTAGTTCTGTGAGGGGGTAGGCCTCTTTTTTGTAGACCTGGATTCGGTGGGAGCCGAAGTCTGGGATTAGGAGGCGGTTTTCGCTGTCCATCAGGCAGGAGCGGGGGGAGCGGAGGACTTCTAGCTCTTCCATTTTGCCCATTTCACGGATTCTGAGTACCCGAGGGCTGGTTTCGATGTAGCGGCGGCCCATTTTGGAGAGGGTTGAGTTGCCGGTGAATTTGTAGACGTAACGGCCGTTCTGGTCGAATTGCATGACGCGGTTGTTACCGAAGTCGGCTACGTAGATATCGCCGTCGGAGTCTACGCAGAGGCCCATTGGGCGGTTTAGTTCACCGTCGCCTCTGCCCTGCTTGCCCATGTTCTGCTTGAAGGTGCCGTCTGCGGCGAAGTGGGTGACGCGGTTGTTGCCCCAGTCGCCAACGTAGATATCGCCGCGCTCGTCGACTGCAACGCCGGACGGGCCGTCGAGTTCGCCGTCGCCGGAGCCTTGCGAGCCGATGGTCTGGAGCAGTTTGCCATCACGTGTGTAGCGCTGGATGCGGCCGTTGACGGCGTCTGAGACGACTACGTTGCCGTCGTTGTCGAATGTGATGCCGCCGGGTCGGTCGAACTGACCTTCGCCGGAGCCTTGCTCGCCCCATGATTTGATGAGGGTGCCTTCGCCGTCGATGACGATGACTTGGTTCTTGGCTTCGTCGGTGATCCAGAAATTTTCGTCGTCATCGATTATGAATGATGATGGCCATGACAGCTCACTGCCGCCGAACGAGCCCAGGTCTTCATCGTCCCAGTTGATGCGGCGGATGTAGCCGCCGGTGCCCTGGGTGCGGTCGAGTGTGTAGACGCTGCCTTCTTTGCCGACGGCTACGTCAACGGGAAACCAGGTGACTCTGCGCATGCCGATGGTGGTGAGATACGGGAAGCCTGCGCGGAGGAGTGCGTGGGGGCGGGTGGTGGTTGGTTTTTCTGCTGTTGTCATTTTGGCCTCCGGTTAGGTGGCGGTTGTTTGGTTTATTTGGCGGCGGGGGTGGAACAGCCCCCTCACCCCCGCCCTCTCCCCCGGGAGTGGGCGGTTTGCTTGCCCCTTCGCCCTCCGGGAGAAGGTTGGGATGAGGGGGGCTGCTAGGCGGCGGTGAAGGGGTTTATTTGTTCGTATTTGCCGCGGACTATGTCTTGCGATTCGACGCCGATCCACTGTTCTAGGATGGTGGCGTAGATGCTGCGGAAGTCTATGGTGTGGCGCATGTCTTCTGCGTTGAGCCAGTCTGCGGGGTCGATTGATGGGTACTCGGAGTAGAGGCCGCCGGTGACTCGGTCGCCGATGAGGAATGCGCCACCGCCTGAGCCGTGGTCGGTTCCGCTACCGTTGTCTCGCATGCGTCGGCCGAACTCCGTGAAGACAAGGATCAACACGTTGTCTGCGGCGTCGTGTGCGCGTAGGTCAGCGAGGAAATCTGTGATGCCGTGCGTGAGTTCTGCGAGGAGCTTCTCGTGGGAGGGTAGCTCCTGGGCGTGGTGGTCGTAGCCGCCGTGCTGCGTGTAGAAGATGCGGGTTCCGAGTCCGGCGAGGTGGATTCGTGCGACGTCTCGTAGCGCCTGGGCGATCGAATTGTCGGCGTACTCGATGGTCGACTCGTACATTTCAGGGGCTTTTTTGAGGATGTCTGCGCCGGTGAGTGAGTCACGGCCGGTCTGCCCCAGGTAGTCCATCACCACGCCGGAGCCGAATGCTGGCGAATACATGCGCTTGAAGATATCGAGGTCCTTGTTGCGCTCTTCTTCTATCTGCACCGGGGTCATGAGGCCGTAGTTGTCGAGGTTGCCGATGGATGCGACGGGCACGCCGGGGGAGGCCATTGCGCGGGGTAGGCCGCGGCCGATGCTGACGCCGGTGAGGACGTTCTTCTTGTCCGGGTCTAGCTCACGGATCACCTGGCCTAGCCAGCCTTCGGTGGCGACTGAGGTTGGCTCTGCTGTGTGCCAGATGTCCATGCCGCGGAAGTGCGACCGGCTGGAGTTTTCGTAGCCGATGCCCTGGATGATCGCCATGTCGCCGTCGTCGAAGATACCTTTGAACGGTTCTGCTGCGCCGTGGAACGCGAGGTCGTCTGTGAAGGGCACCATGTTGTCTCGCTCGACGCGAATGGTGGGGCGTGCGTCCCAGTAGTGGCCGTTCTCAAACGGGATTACCGTGTTCATGAAGTCGTTGCCGCCGGACTGCTGGATCACTACCAGTACGGGGTCTTTTTCTTTTCCGTTAGCGCCGTTAGAAGCCATTCATATCTCCCAGATTCTCAGGACCAGATTCTCTGGACTACTTTAGTAAGAGTAAATCGATGATTGCTTGGTGGTTATCCGAACTGGTACTCGGGGGCTGCTACGACTAGTCGTAGCATGTGGGTTACGTTGGTCAGGGCATCTTCGCGGTCTGCTGAGAAGTCGATGCTGCCTAGCGAGTTTGCGAAGTCCATAAGGCTGATGCGAGTTTCGTCGC
>CAUZJA010000149.1:0-7051 GCA_963579925.1 Dehalococcoidia bacterium
CCACGGCGTCACCGCAGACAGCTTTGGCGATCACAGAATTGCCATGGCACTGGCGATCGCAGGACTCGTGGCTGAGGGCGAGGTCAACATCGAGAACGCGTCTGCCGCCGATATCTCGTACCCAACCTACTGGCGCGATCTTGAGAGCATCGCCGGCGTGATCGGGTGAGCAAAGAGTTCCCTAAAACCATAGACCCAATTCCCCTGATTGTTGTGGTTTCAGGGCCGTCCGGCGTTGGCAAGGACACGCTTCTCGAACGCATGGAAGAGACCCATTCTGATCTTAATTTTTACTTCGTAGTCACCGCTACAACTCGACTCCCAAGAGAGGGTGAGCAAGATGGAATCAACCACCTTTTCCTCTCCCGCACGCAGTTTGAAATACTGCTGGAAGACAATCAGCTTCTTGAGCATGCAGAGGTATACGGCAACTACTACGGCGTGCCCAAACGTCAGGTTGCGCGCTCACTGAATGAAGGCAAGCATGTGATCCTGCGCGTAGATTACCAGGGCGCTGAGCGTATTCGGACCATGGTGCCTGAGGCTCTATTCGTCTTCGTAATGCCGCCAGACAAAGAGACCCTCAGAACACGACTTGTTGCGAGGGGTCAGGACACGCTGGAGTCGATCGAGCAGCGCATGGCGTCGGCTGATCACGAGATGGAAGTTGGCATGACCTTCAACTATCAGATCGTAAATCACGATGGAAAGCTTGATGAACTCGTCGAAGAACTCGTGCAGATCATCGAAAGTGAGTCGCGCCGCGATCCGCCTCGGCGGATGAATCTCTAGCACTGATTGCGCTCGCGTTCCCGACTGTAGACCCCGCTCCCTGCTAATCTTGCCCATCTACGATTGGGACGCAGACGTGCAGGGTGCAAAATTTGGAAAAGTATCGCCACCTGAAGCTGAAAACCGGAGCGATCCTCGCCAGCGATGAAACGATTGATCTGGAGGCGATTGAACTAGCGCCCGGCGAGTCGACAGGCCCCAGACGGCATCCTGACTGTGACCTGGTCGTGTTGTTCTACGAAGGTCGGGGCACCGTTCGCACTGGCGACCGCAGTTTCGCATTTGGTGGGCTCAGGCAAGCGTACGCGCCAGCCGGAGTGACGTTTGAGATCACCAACACCGGCCCAACGCCGCTGAAGATTGCATACGGCCTCTGCCCCAACGGACCTACTGAAGTTGCTGATGTTCACCCCCCCAAGATCCAGTCTGGCGGCGTCACAATGCTGGGGATCACGCAGTTCGACCGCTTCCCGGACTCTGGACTCGTGCGAGGCGGCATGTTTTTCCTCGAGCCGGGGCAAGAGGCGAGCTACCACAGCCACGATGGCGCACCTGAGGTATTCGTCTTCCTCCAAGGCCAGTGCGACTCCACTACGGAAGACGAGATGGTTCACGTTGGCCCGGGGGACGTGATCTATGTCGCACCGGAGATGAAACATCGCCTCCTCAACACCGGGACAGACAGGCTCGTTGTGTGGCTGACCGTCACGCCAAACGTCACACCCAGCCACACGTTCTACGAGCAACAACCTGACGGCCTGTACAAGCGAATTACACAGCGACTGGACGGCAAGACGAGCTTGCCGCCTTCACGATAACGAACGGAGCTAGATCACACCGTGGATTTTGAGTTCATCAAATACGAAAAGCGCGATCACATCGTCTATCTGACGATCAACAGACCTGACTCCATGAACGCGCTCCACCCGGACGCCAGCAAAGAGATGGGAGTCGCGTTTGAGGACTACAAAGCCGACTCCGAGGCGTGGGTTGCGATCATCACAGGTGCTGGCGACAGAGCGTTCAGCGCTGGGTTCGATCTGAAATACGCTGCATCACGATCTGATGAGCAACCGGGTGAGAATGTGCCGCTGGGTCGCATCACCCGGGACTGGGAATGCTGGAAGCCGATCATTGCCGCTGTAAATGGCTTCGCGCTGGGCGGAGGTATGGAGCTGGCGCTGGCGTGTGACCTGATCATTGCGTCGGAAAACGCAACGTTCGGACTACCGGAGATTCATCGGGGCTTCCCGCCCGGTGCAGGCGGACCGCAACGGCTGATGCGACAGATCGGGTGGAAGCATGCCATGGGCGTGCTGCTGACCGGCCGCCACGTGCCCGCCGCCGAGGCAGCTCAGCTTGGCTGGGTCAATGAGGTAGTTCCGCATGATGATGTGATGGCCGCCGCCGTGCGCTGGGCGGAGCAGATCAAGAAAGGCGCTCCCCTCGCCATCCGTGGCGTGAAGCAGATGGCCTACGAAGGCATTAACCTCACATACGATGAATCGATGGATCACAGATATTCTGAGAATGAGATAGTGCGGGATTCGGAAGATCGCAAGGAAGGGCCGCGCGCATTCGTGGAAAAACGGCCTCCGGTATGGAAGGGGCGGTAGCGACTGAAACCTTTTCCAGATGCTCTTCAGAGGCATTTCGGCGGGAGATTTTTTAGCGCGCTCCTGGCAAACTCGTCATTCTGAACGGACCTAGTACGCGTGGGGGGCACTGCTGGATGGCTTCAATTCGCAGGGTGATGCTGTTGAGTTTGACTCTGGTCGCGCTTGTGCTGATCGCCTGTGGCGTTGAGCCGAAGCCACCTGCGTCTAGCGCCACTCCTTATCCCACGGCAACGATCCTCATCAGCCGTGAAGAAGCCATCGATATTGCGCTCACAAGGATGGTAGAAGGCGTGCCCGTGATGAGCGCATCCAGTCCGGTGCAAAATCCTCGCGACGTCACGGTCCGGTTTATGCATGTTGAAGAGTACGCGAATCTTGGAGGCGGATCAGGCTCGTTCTCCGGAATCTGATACGGAGCTTCTGGACATGTGTGGGTTGTGCAGGTACGGGCCGACGGCGTAAGCAGAATCCCCGATGATGTTGGCGGCTATCGACCCACACGCTACGCGATTGAAGCCATCAAGGCTGAGACTGGGCTAATCGCCGGTGAGGCCCGCATTGTGGACGAGCCATTTTTTATCTTCGCAGAATTCGAACAAGACGTGTACGAGCTCAACTTTCCAGCTGATCCGTTGACGCCAACCAACATCTCACGTGAAGAGGCGCTGCAGATCATTCGCAACAAATACGATCCTGAATCGAGCAGGCGGGGAACCCAGAACTTCAACAAGATGGAAATCGTCCTCGTCCACTCGGCTGGGCGTGGCCTGCTGTGGTGGGTGTTCACGCCTTCCGAACTCCGCACAATAAGTATTGAAGGTCCGTCGAGGGATGATGGTCGACATTTTCTCGTCTGGGACAATGGGGTATGGGAATTTGTCGATCCTGACACCGGCGATATTTACCAGGGCCAGAACAATGGAAGGGTTGGCCAACGGTCACGAACGAAGAGAATCAGGCGCTCTCCCGATTCGCATACGCCGAGGGTTGGTGGGAGTTGTGGCACCGGTTGAAGCCATACCAGGGAGTACCGCTACCCGACGGGCTTGCTGCAACGCTTGACCGTCCGGACGCTCCAACGCCCACACCCGGGCCACCGACGCCAACGCCAGATCCGAATGCGCCACCGCCGCCCACTCCGACTCCAGCCCCTTCGCGGTGATCGACGCGAACCACCCTATTGGCTTGAGAGCGTCACAGGGCCGTTCAAATCATGGCGTGGGTCTGGACGTTCTGTTCCAGGCCTGCGTACTCCCGCTGCCAGCGCTCTTCGATGTCTGCGCGCCATACCTCTGCGAGCACCTTTAGCTCTGCGGCTAGCTCTGGCATCACATCGGCCAGGTTATTGGCCTCTCCGGGGTCGTCAATGATGTTGGAGAGGTGAACTTCGGCGATTGGTTCTGCCTCTTCCACCAACTGACCGTTGAGGACCAACTTCCAGTCGCCTCGACGCATCGCCGTCTGGCCGTTCATCTCCCAGAAGATTGTTCGCTCTTCCGGAGTCTCGTTGCGCGCCACAACAGGCAAGATGCTTTGCCCATCTAGCTCCAATGCCGATGCATCGACGCCCGCAGCCTCAAGTGCGGACGGCAGAATGTCCATCGAGGCGATGGGGTCGTCGATCACCTGTCCGGCTGGAATTACTCCGGGCCAGTTGACGATTGCTGGCTCTCGTACCCCGCCCTCGAACAGGCTGAACTTGTGGCCTTTGAATGCACCTGCTGTTCCGCCGTAGTAGGGATCAGAACGGCCGTCTAGCCAGTTACGGGATTCTCGAGATGGTCCGTTGTCTGACGTGAAGAATGTGAGCGTGTTGTCGGCCGCGCCGGAGCGATTGACCTCGTTCATAATGCTGCCGACTGCGTCGTCCACAGCGCTAATCATCGCCGCCATGATCTGGCGGTCCCACGATAGATCGGGGAACCGGTCGACGTACTTCTTTGGCGCGTGCATTGGGTAGTGCGGCGCGTTGAAGGGCACGTACAGGAAGAACGGCTCATCTTTGGCGGCCATCTCGCGCACGTACTCTCCAGCCTTTCGGGCGATCAGCTCAGTGAAATACTCGCCGTTCTCCCACACTTCCTCGTTGTTGTCCCACAGATCGTGCGTAGGGTTGTTGCCGGGCCAGCCACGGTTGGCGCCCCAGTAGAAGATGTGCGAGTAGAAGTCGATGCACCCCGCCAGGAAGCCGTACCACTGGTCGAATCCGTGGCTGTGCGGCCGACACTCGTCCGCAAGTCCCAGATGCCACTTTCCAACCATGCGCGTCTGGTATCCGGCCTCGCTGAGCAGCGAGGGAATAGTCGGCGTTGATTGCGGCAAGCCGGTAGCGGTGCGGTGGCCGCGCAAAATTGAACGAACGCCAGCGTTGCCGGGGTAGCGGCCGCTGAGGAGCGCTGCGCGGGATGGGCTACAGACCGGGCTGTTTGAGTACCAGGAAGTGAACCGTGCGCCGCCTGAGGCAAGCCCATCAAGGTTCGGCGTGCGGAAGTCCGTCGCACCCATGCACGATAGGTCTCCATAGCCCTGATCGTCCGTCATGAACACAATGATATTGGGTCTGCTGTCTGGCAATGTGGTCTCCGTTGGTGGGGCGGGTATTGAGGTGGGGATGATAGCGCAGTGGACCGGGCAATGGAGCAGTGCATTACATGCTCACAATCATTGATGTTGGTTAGATTTGTTGGCAAACCTCTTTTCCCTCAGATCAAGCTCAATCTTTACTCCGGGTATTCACCATAATTGAAACGATGCTAATATCACGAAGAATCAAAGGAATTGATAGGAGGACTGGATGGCATCTTCACCGCAATATAGCAACAAGGGATTCGTCCCAACACTTGTACTATGTTTTCTGCTTGGCGGGTTCGGTATTCACCGTTTCTACGTCGGGAAAAAGGGGACAGGTATCCTGATGATACTTACGCTGGGCGGCCTTGGGATCTGGGCCCTAATTGACCTGATCATGATTGCTACAGGCAAATTTACAGACTCCGATGGACTCTTGATCAAAGCTCAGAATTAGTTGCTGACTGGCCCGACCAAAGACATTCGTTCGACTGAGAGGGAACCGGCTTCCTCGAAATCCTGGGTAGTTGCTGCCGTATTAGCGGGGACATTTGGAATTGCAGGAATTCACCACTTTTATGTAGGCCGAATTCTTCACGGGATATTTGATCTTTCACTATCAGTGACCGGATTCGTATTAATTTTCTACGGAGCCCAGGATGACGTCGCCAATTCATATGTCATGCTCGGGATTTTGTTCTTCATAGGGGACTACGTACATACGATTTATTTCATGTACAAACTGATTATTAGCGAGTACCGGGATGGCAAGGGGTTACTTATCAAATACCCCGGGCAGAAGTAGGAGCCGCTTCGATCGCTCAGCAATCTCCACCCAACACACGAACCTTGACACGTGAGAGGTATGGAATAAGCTCACCTTGACCGCTCAGAATTCCGAGTCCCGGCATCTACCTGATAATCTGCGATTCGCGAAAACAATCATTGGCAATGTGGGAGAGTGCACAATGGCTGCGAGGAGAATTGGTGTTCTGGGTGTGGGATTCGGCGGAGATGTACACGTACCGGGGCTACGGTCCGAGGGCTGGGATGTGGCGGCGATCTACAGTCGGAACGAGCAGAAAGCTCGCGATGCGGCTGCATCGCTGGACATCGAAAGCTGGTCTACTGACGCAACAGAGATCATCAATCGAGACGATCTGGATGCCATTGCAATCGCGACACCACCACGCCCGCACGCCGAATTTGCTATCGCGGCTCTCGAGGCTGGCAAACACGTCATCTGCGAGAAGCCTTTCGCGCTGAGTGGCGAAGAGTCCGCACGGATGCGGGCTGCAGCACAGGCTTCTGGCAAGGTGGCAATGGTTGCCCACGAGTTCCGCTACACGCCTCAGCGCACGCTCATCAAAGAGATGATCGATGATGGCTACATCGGCGTGCCAGAAACGGCCAACATCGAACTCTTCATGGGGCGACCTTCGTCCGGTGCGCCCGCGCCCGTGACCTGGGCCAGCTTGAAAAGCGAAGGTGGAGGATTCCTCGGCGCACTTGGCTCGCACTACATCGACAGCTTGCGATTCTGGCTCGGCGATGTATTGACCGCGCAGGGGCACCTCTCTACGCTGCGTCCTGATCGCACGGACCCGGCTACTGGCAACATTGTCGACTCCGAAACCGATGATGCGTTCTCGTTCATCTTGACGCACCTGAACGGTGCTGTGTCCAGCATGACCGCATCGATGGTCGTCTCGCCAACCGTTGGAGCACGGCTGACGGTAATGGGCTCCAAGGGCGTGCTTCAGGCCTCTCAGCCCAGCGCAAACCCACCCGAAGATGGTGTGGTTTTTGGCAGCAACGATGGCAGCCCGCTGAAGGAACTTCCAACCCCAGAGCGACTTACGCCCTTTACCGACGATCGTGATCCACGCCTCATGGCGTTTCGGCTGTTCCTACGAGAGTTCAACCGCGCGATCGATACAGGTGCAGCGGTCACGCCAAACTTTGATGACGGGCACGCCTGCCAGCAGGTAATGGACGCCGTCCGGCAGTCGTCGGAGACCGGCCGAGTGGTGGTTATAAACTAGGTCGCCTCAAGGCCTTTCTAGTTATAC
>CAUZJA010000150.1:0-7007 GCA_963579925.1 Dehalococcoidia bacterium
GGCAATGGGTCACTCCTCTGCTGGCATCTAGCCAGTTGAGTGTTACCCATGTGCCCGGTCTGATCTGTTACCTATGCCCCCGGTCTGTACCCACCTTAGCCCTCTCCCGGTGGGAGAGGGCGCGTTCGGATTTCGCGCATGCTGAATAAGCCAACCCGAAATCGCGGATCCGTGCAACCACAAGGATTACCTGCACGCCGTTCGTACACCCACAAGCCAACGACGTTCCCATCCGCCATGCCCAACGGATTTTACGGCGAAAAATGCCTACGAGGTCAGGCCGCCACTACAACCTCAACCCTGGTGACGTCATCAACCGTCACCCTGGCGATGGCAACGGCGATGTCTTTCGCCATCTCAACAGGCAACGCAAGGCCCGGTCCAACGTGTCGAACACCATCTCGCCAGAAGTAGATGCGCACCGCATCCTCATCCCGCGCCACCTCAAATCGGTCGACCGAAAATGGCCAGTCGTAGTCTGAAGATTCTTGCCCGGAGCTAGGAGTCCCCGTTTCGCGTTGCTGAAGACTAACAACCAGTGACATACGTCGGTCCCTTTCAAATGCGCTAAATACTTGCCCTGAGGTAAGAGTTCTGTAGATGCAAGTATCAGGGCGAGAAGGGTGAATATCACTGGGCCTTTTGGACGCAAAAAGAGGACGGAGAAACCGCCCTCATTTTGTAATTCGTGTGGTCCTGCTCTAAAGGCCCTTTTCCACCAACATCACACACAGGTCAGCCGTGCGAGACGCGTAGCCCCACTCGTTGTCGTACCAGCCGATTACTTTGACCATGTTGCCGCCGAGGGAACTGGTTGAAAGTGCGTCGATGGTGCAGCTGTTTGTGTTGCCTTTGTAGTCGATGGACACAAGCGGTTCTGTTGAGTACCCAAGCCTGTGGTGCAGTGGGTCGGTCATCGATGCTTCTCGATAAGCGTCGTTGACTTCTGCTGCTGTGGCGTCGTTCTTCAGGGTTACGACAAGGTCTGTCACTGAGACGGTGGACGTTGGCACTCGAAATGCCATGCCGTCCAGTTTGCCGACTAGCTCTGGGATGACCAGCGTGACAGCCTTTGCGGCGCCCGTGGTCGTCGGGATGATGCTCATTGCAGCGGTGCGCGCACGACGAAGGTCACTGTGCGGGCCATCTTGCGTGTTTTGGTCGTTGGTGTAGGCGTGAATGGTGGTCATCAGGCCCTTTTCGAAGCCGAACTTATCGTTGAGGACCTTCACCATCGGTGCGACGCAGTTGGTAGTGCACGATGCGTTTGAAACGATGTTGTGACTTGCCGGTTCGTATTTATCATCGTTGACACCAAGGACGATCGTAATGTCCTCATTGCTGGCGGGTGCTGAGATGACTACTTTCTTTGCGCCGGCATCACGGTGTCCCTGGGCCTTCCTGGCATCGGTGAACACACCGGTGGACTCGACTACGATCTCGGCGCCAACATCGCCCCACGGAATGTCCGATGGGTTGCGCTCAGAAAAGAACTTGATCTCGGCACCGTCGATGACGATAGCGCCGTCAGATGCTTCCACTGTGCCATCGTAGACGCCGTAGTTGGTGTCGTACTTATACAGGTGGGCGTACGTGCTTGGGTCGCCAAGGTCGTTCACAGCGACTACTTCCAGCGTATCGCCGTGCTGCTCGCCGATGGTCCGAAGTACCTGTCGGCCGATTCGACCGAATCCGTTGATGCCTACTTTGGTCTTTGCCACAAGTTCCTCCCGTTGTCCCTAACTGATATCGATTGGCGACTTAAACTCGGCGTTCGCCCCGAGCTCATCCCCAATTATTAGTAGTCGGTTGTACTTTGCCGTGCGCTCGCCTCGTGCCGGCGCGCCGGTCTTGATCTGCCCGGCGCCGGTGCCGACTGCCAGGTCTGCAATGGTTGTGTCTTCGGTTTCACCGGAGCGGTGGCTGACCACGGTACCCCATTCATTCGCGTGGGCGAGGGCCATTGTCTCCAGCGTCTCTGAGACGGTGCCTACCTGATTGAGCTTGATCAGGATTGAATTCGCTGACTCCTGATCGAGGGCCTTCTGGAGCTCGGCTTTCTGCGTCACAAGCAGGTCATCGCCCACTAGCTGCACTCTATCGCCAATCTCCTGGGTGAGTAGTTTCCAGCCATCCCAGTCATTTTCATCGAGGCCGTCTTCGATGCTGACGATTGGATACTTGCCGACCAGTGTTTTGTACTCATCAACGAGTTCGGCTGATGACCACCGCTTCTGCTCGGTTCGTTCAAGCCAGTAGTGGCCTTCTTTTCGCCACAGTTCGCTGGCTGCAACGTCCAGAGCGAAGAATATATCCTCACCAATCTTCCACCGCGTCTTTTCGACCGCTCGGCAGATTAGGTCAAGCGTTTTCGTCGTATCGAGACCGGATGGTGCAAACCCACCTTCATCGCCCAATGTGGTGCTGTGGCCTTCCTTGGAGAGAATCATCTTCAACTTGGCGTAGATCTCTACTCCGGCTCGCAAGGCATCTTCGAAGCTATCGACTCCCAGCGGGAATACCATGAACTCCTGAAAGTCCGTGGAATCATCAGCGTGCGCTCCGCCGTTGAGGATGTTGAACATTGGCACTGGCAAGCGATTTGGATTTGGGACCCCGAACAACTCGCCAAAACGTCGGTAGAGCGACTGGCGGCTGTCCGATGCAGCCGCAGATGCGACGGCAATCGAAACACCAAGCGTGGCGTTCGCACCAAGCGTCACCTTGTTCTTGCCCGCAACGTCAATCATCGCCTGATCAACTGCAGCCTGCTCGTTGGCATCCATTCCGACGAGCAGCGATGAGATTGTCTCGTTGACATTGGCGACAGCCTTCAGCACGCCCTTTTTGTTCATGCGATCGGGATCATTGTCTCGAAGTTCCCGCGCCTCACGCGTGCCAGTGCTAGCGCCGGAAGGAACACCTGCTTTGCCCACTGCGCCATTGGAAAGCTCCACACGGGTGAACACTGTCGGGTTGCCCCGGGAATCCAGAATCTCGCGTGCATGTACGTTCTTGATATCTGTCATTTAGTGTGGTCCGCCAGTGCCTTCTGTTGGGCTGCGAGCATCGATTCAATGCCTAATTTTGCCAGGTCGAGCAGACTATCGAACTGCTTACGATCAAAAGTCCGTCCTTCCGCCGTACCCTGAATTTCTACAAACTGGTCTGAGCCAGTCATAACAACATTGAAATCGACGTCGGCCGCTGAATCTTCGTCATATGCGAGGTCGAGACACAGATCGCCACTAACGTAGCCAAGGCTGGTAGCCGCCACCGGCTCATTGAGCGGTGATGATTCGATCTTGCCCTGTTCGATGAGCTGTTGTGTTGCGAGATACAGAGCCACGTACGCGCCCGTGATCGCAGCGGTACGGGTTCCGCCATCCGCACGTATCACGTCGCAATCGATCGTTACTGTCCGCTGTCCAAGCTTTTCCATGTCGGTCACGGCGCGAAGCGAGCGCCCAATGAGGCGCTGAATCTCAAGCGAGCGACCACCCTGTCTGCCCTGCCGAGCTTCACGGCCGGTTCTGGTGTGCGTGGAGCGCGGCAACATTCCGTACTCTGCTGTCACCCAGCCAAGGCCAGAGCTTCTACGCCATCCGGGCACGCCCTCGCCAACTGAGGCGGAGCAGATTACGTGTGTGTTGCCCGTTTTAATGAGGGCAGAGCCTTCGGCGTAAGGCTGGAATCCAATTTCGATGCTGACCGGGCGTGGCTCGTTTAGAGCGCGGCCATCGGCGCGTGAGTAGGTCAATATGGGGGGCCTTCGGAAAATACGAGTGGGATGAAGTTGAACTTCGAGTATAGCAATACCCACATCCTGAGTGGGCCAATGCGGTATCGTTGACCGCCGCCGTCCATTTATTACTATTCAAACGTTTGAGAGAGTAAACAGAAATATGCCTGACAAAGTAGCGGTTATTGGCGCCGGAGCCGTTGGCGGTTACTACGGCGGAGCACTGGCGAAGGCCGGGCTGGACGTGGCCCTGATCTGCCGTGGCGCGCATCGAGACAAGATCGTCGCTGATGGCCTGTACGTGGAATCCAACTGGGGCAACTACACGGTGCACCCGCAAGCCACTCCAGACTCAAGCGAAGTTGGTCCAGTGGACCTAGTTCTCTACGCCGTGAAGCTCTACAGCAACCCCGAGGCGATTCCGCTCATCAAGCCGCTGTTGGGCGACAACACTGTCGTTCTACCCGTCCAGAATGGCACAGAGAGCGCTGCGATCATAGCGGACGTTTACGGCTGGGATCGCGTTGTTGCTGGCACCACATATATAGAGGCCGGCCGCAAGGATGTTGGGCACATCGAGCAGGCCGGTGCCACCGCACGAATCGCATTCGGCGAGCAGGATGGTTCACGAACGCCGCGCATCGACAGGATCGAATCGATTCTCACTCAGGAAGGCGTGCAGGCTGAAGTCAGCTCAGACATCCGCAAAACACTCTGGTCCAAACTGATCCTTGTCGCTGCAATCGGAACATTGATGGCCGCAACTCGCGGGAACTACGTCCAGATCCTGGAGAACCCCGAAGGCGAGTTAACTCTTCGTACCGTGATGGAGGAGATCCAGGCAGTGGGCGAAGGCGAAGGTGTCACCTTCGACGATGGCCTGATCGAAGGGCATCTCGAAGGGGCACGCGAGGAAGCACACGAGCTCATGGCATCACTCCAGATCGACCTCGAAGCCGGCAATCCGCTGGAGATCGACAATCTTCTCGGCGCCGTCATCCAGAAGGGACGCTCGAACAAAATTCCCGTCCCGGCAAGCGCTGCGCTCTACTCCGCTCTCTATAACTTCCGCGCAGGTACACCTGCATAACCCTCGCTCACAAAAAAAGGGAACGAATTCAATGAACGAGTCACCCATCAAGATCACCGACGAGCAACTCGCAAAGCTCAAGGAGATCCCGACGCCAACCCTCATCGATGGTCTCTGGGTCAACGACTGGCCACAGACCTATATCCACGGCGCCCGCCCAATCCGAACCGGCCAGCGCATGGCAGGTCGAGCGGTCACGCTCCGCTTCGTGCACCAGCGCCCAGACATCCTGACCGACAAGGCCAAGGGTGCCGAGTCTGCTGAGTACTTAGCCTTCGAGCTGTGTGGCCCGAACGAAGTACTGGTTGCGTCGGCGGTTGGCCCATGGGAGTCCATCGGAGGTGATATCAAGTTCCTGCGACTGGCACAGCGCAAAGTTGGCGGGCTTGTCACAGACGGCTCAGTGCGAGACTCGGGGGAACTCACCGATTACGGCTTCAACGTCTACTCCCACAGCACAACGTCCAAGCAAGGCCCCGGCCTCATGCAGCCCTGGGGCGTGAACGAAATCATCAGTTGCGGCGGCATCGCAGTCCGCCCCGGCGACGCAGTCGTTGGCGATGATGACGGGGTAGTCGTAGTCCCTGCATCAATGGTGGACGAGGTAATCCGCATCGCCGCAGAGCGAGAGAAAGTGGAGCACGTCATCAAGGCTGAGCTAACCAAGAACCCGCAGTCCCCCGGCAACTACTACCCTTTCAACGACGCAACCTGGAAGCTCTACGAGGAGTACAAGGCGCGCGGCGAGGCAGAGTAGGGGCGCGTAACGTGCCTATGACCAAGTACCGTCCGTAGAAATAGCGAACTAACTGGAACAAACCAAATGAAAATCGAACGCATTGAAGTCAGCGCCGTTGCCCCGCCTACTGAGCAGTTCCAGTGGTCGGAAGACCTGCCAGCCCAGTACGCCACCAACACTGTCCTCCGCATCTTCACTGACGAAGGGTTCGAAGGTGTTTCCGGCGTTTGGAATGCGACCTCGTACGGCTTTGAGAAGTACACAGCGGAGTCGATTCGACACATCGCTCCCATTCTGATTGGCCGTGACCCGTTGCAACGGGAAGAGATTTTCTTCGACATCCGCCCACGCGTATTCCCGGTCCCGCCGCAAGCCCTCGCATCAATCGATATCGCGCTCTGGGACCTTGCTGGCAAAGTAGCCGGCCTTCCGCTCTACCAGATGCTGGGGGGCGCACGCGACAAGATTCGCTCTTATGCAAGCACACCGATGCTGCCCGACGTCGACGCGTACCTAAAGTTCGTCGAAGACTTGCTTGGAGAGGGTTACACCGCGGTGAAGTTCCACACCTGGTGCATCCCTGACAAAGATCTAGAACTTTCCAGAGCAGTCGCTAAAGAGTTCGACACTTCGAAGATCGACTTCATGCTCGACGCCGAGAATAACTACGAGCGCGGTGACGCCTTACGTGTGGCACGCGAAATCGAAGATTTAGGTTTCACGTGGTTCGAAGCGCCGCTCCCTGACTACGATCTGGACGGCTATCGCGAACTAACACGACTCACTTCGATTCCGGTGCTTCCGTCGGGCAACTGGTTCATGGACTTGATGAGCTTCGCCGAAGCGATCAAGACCAACACGTGGCGCTCCACGCGCACGGACGTCCACATGATGGGCGGCATCACGCAGACTCAGAAGGCGATCACCCTGACTGAAGCCGCTGGTATCAATTGCGAACTCATGTCCTGGGGCTACCAGCTCAACTCAGCCGCCAACCTGCACCTCATGCTCGCCCACAACAACTGCACGTTCTATGAACACTCAGTCCCGCAGACCGCATACCACTACGGCATGCACGATCTCATTCAGTCCGACTCCGATGGCTACGTGCACGCGCCAACCAAGCCGGGGCTTGGACTTGACGTTGACTGGCCCGCGATGAAGGCCGCTACCTTCCACGAGTTCACCATCGACAAGGGCGGAGCACCCGGCTCAGTCCACTAGGTCTTTGCTCCAGAGGGCTGCAACTTACTTGCGCTATTGGCCCCGGTAACATAACTTCCGTTCTTCTTCGCACAATGGAGGTTTTCGGTGGACGACCGAGACGATTTTCTCCCGCGGCGCGATCCTCTGCCGCAATCGGACAGGAACTGGAGCAATATCGCAACGTGGGCAGTTGCGGCTATTGCTATCGCCGTTTTCCTTTCGGGGGGCGG
>CAUZJA010000151.1:0-7000 GCA_963579925.1 Dehalococcoidia bacterium
CTGCGATTTCCACGGCGCATCAACAGCCGAACAGCCCCCTAATCCTAGCCTTCTCCGGGGGGCGAAGGGAGCTGCTCCTAAAGTGCCCGTACGGCAGGCACCTATCCCATCGTGGCGAATACTTGTGACGCGATCTCGTAGCGCAGCGTCTGACCATCCCGCCACCGCTCGAATTCCTCAATCATGCAGTCGGCCATGCGCACTACTTCGTCGCCGATGGTGCCGCCCATGTGGGGGCTGATGACGACGTTTGGGAGCGTCCATAGCGGCGAATCGGCGGATGGCGGCTCGGGTAGCGTTACATCCAACAGCGCTGTGAGATCTGGTCCTGCTCTGAGTACTCGAATTAGATCAGGCTCGACGATCTGCCCGCCACGTCCACTGTTGATGAACGTTGCGCCTTCACGCATCGATTCGAAGTGAGCGCCGGTGAGCACGCTCTGCGTGGAGTCTAGGTCCGGCGTGTGGTTGCTGACGATCAGTGCGCGCTCGAATAGCGGATCCAGCGATGCCGAGCTATGTTGAGTTCCTTTGCCTTCTCGTCGGACAGAAACGGGTCGTATGCGATGACGTTGAGTGGGTAGTCAGCCAGCAGATCGCGAACTCGCGTGCCGATCTTCCCGAGTCCGATCAAGCCGACCGTTTCACCATTCAAGCCCGTACGATGAAACGACTTCGCCTCATGCGTCTTGATGTCCGCATATCGCCGAACGGCCCGAAAGTAGCCACCCAGTGAAAGCAATATCTGAGACAGGCACATCTCGGCGACCGGAATGGCGTTGATGTCCCACGCGCCAACCAGCGTTACGCCCCGCTCTAGCAATGGCTCCGCGAATGCCTTCACGTTGCCGGCCGCGTAGAACACGGCCCTCAGGTTTGGCATAGTGGCGAAGTGCTCATCAGTGAATCGCTGCATGCCCCACGTGGCGAAGATCACTTCAACGTCAGACAGCGCCGCGGCGTGTTCATCGAAGTTTGAGGCGTTTACGACTTCCGGGTAGAGGTCGGTCAGCTCCGCAATGCGCTCTAGCCGACCGTCACCGAGGACATCGCCGTCTTCAGGTGGGTAGTCATAAAAGATTGCTGCCTGTGTTGGCATGATCGGTGCTCCTTGGATTTCACCTGGCGCATCAACAGCTGAGCAGCCCCCTCATCCTAGCGTTCTCGCGAGGGGAGAAGGGACACAGCCCGATCCCAAAAGTGCCGTGCGGTAGGCGCCTCTCTTCAGCGCCTCGCGCTCAGTGCCCGTGCGGCAGGCACTCACTTTTTTTTGCGTTCGGCTTCGAACTGGTCGTGGGGGATTACTTCTTCGCCTACTACGTGGAGGAAGTAGAACGAGCCAACTTCGCCCATGAACTTGAACTCTTTTCTGATCGACTTCACCGTCGACCAGAAGTCATCGTGGGAACGGAGATAACTCTGGAAGCCGTCATGTTCCTCGTCAAGCGCAATCATCGTGCGGGCATTGTGGACGATGGCCTAAAGCTTCTTGCGGTTCCGAATAAGGCGGGTATCCTGCATCAACTCATCGATATCGACCTCATCCATATCGGCGATGGCGTGGGGGTCGAACTCTCGTAAGGCTTCAGTGGTGCCGGGCCACTTGTTCTCGATCACTTTGCAGGACATTCCAGACTGGAATACGGCTTTGCTCATGATGCCCAGATAGTCGGAAAGGCCGGTTGGGGCAATCTGGTCAGGAGGGGCTGTTGGCGTCATTTTTTCCGTCTCATTCCTTGGTGATCAGCCGAAACATCCTCTGGCTTGTCCAGTCCCTTCGCCTTGTATATCAGGTCGCGCACCATCTCGTGAACCGGACCAACGTCCTGAATATCATGGAAGGCGATTTCATCTGGCGCGCCGATCAGCGAGATCCACTCGATACCGGAGTTCTGGTAGACCGCCACGTACGTCGGTTTATCGCTGAATCGGATTGACCCTCTGCCTTGAGAGCCGGGAGACATACGAATACCCTGAATCTCTACGAACGGCTGAGCCTTGCCTTTTTTGCCGGCTAATTTGATGATCCGCTTCTCAGTGATTGCATAGTAGTTAACCTTCTTCCGGTGGACTTTCCAGAAGAATCTGCCGAATAACGCATAGACGCCGACCACCACGAACAGCCAGCCGAAAACCGTGATGGTTGTGGCCCACATGATGCCCAGGACGAAGACTAAGATGGAGAGAGGCACCAGGAAATAGTCATTTTTCGAGAGGTGCACGGACGTATCGGGCTGCCCCGCCCACAAGATTTCTTCATCAGGATCCAGCAGCGGACGAATGATTTCGGCCGCGTTCTCGTCCAATGTGAAACCTGCGTCTTCTGAAAATTCTTGTTGGGTGCTGTTATTCACGGCCCCGAAGTATAACCAGACTTTCGTGATGACGGAGTAGATATTCTGAGTCAACAAGCCCATACCTTCGATTGGTCCAGCCGGTCTGTGGACGCGATTGCCATCGATCTCGACGGTACGCTGCTACACGCGGACAAGCTGTTCAGCGACCGATCGCGTGCGACTGTAGATGATGCGATGGCCGCCGGAATCGCGGTAATCGTGGCGACGTCTCGGCCTGTGCGAACTGTGCGGCATTTCATTGGTACGGAACTGCTGGACCGCGTATCCGTTGTCCAGATGAATGGTGCATCAGCGATCGGGCGTGGGCCTCTGACCGGGGAGCATCTGTTCCACTTGCCTGACGGTGCCGCAGACGAAATTTCCAGTCGCGCAGGCATGATTGATGGCGTTCGTTCGTTCATCGAGAGCGACGGATACAAGTTCGGCTGTGTGCCTGACGTCACCGTAGATGAGGCGATGATCATTAGTGGATTGGATAGGAACAATCTAGAAACGGTGGCAGCGTTGGCCCGTGAACTCACAGATGCGTCGGAGCTTTTTTCATCAGGGGCAACCAAAGTAGTCATATCCGCCGGCCATGCGCCGCTCACACCTCTGATCGAGGAAATCCGCGAGACCTACGGCGACAAACTTGCCTACTTCCCGTCAGACAGTGACATGTTCCTGAATGTGGTGCATCCCGACGTTTCGAAGTGGTCATCCATCGCACGTCTCACTGAGCCTGCCGGGATTCCAACAGCGAATGTGGTGGCGTTCGGTGACGATGATCCTGACCGAATCATGCTGGAGGGCGCAGGTGTCGGCATCGCCATGTCCAACGCCACGGACTACGTGATGGAAGCTGCCGATCTGGTTACGTCGTCAAACGATGAAGATGGTGTCGCTATCGTCATCGAGCAGATTCTGGCGAGCCGCTAGAGGCCCTCGAACAGGTCCGTTTCAAGCGCTGTTGACGTGGGTTCCGGGGCGACCAGGATGAGATGGTCTGTGCCAAACACATCGGCGTGCATGGACTCCGGAAATGTGTCAAAGAGGCTGATCTCAGAGTGATGCTCTGCCGCCGCCGCCTTTCGCAAGTGCATGTAATCCTTAACGTCCAGGCGGGTTGTGAAGCGCTCGTCTGAGACTCCCATCGCGTCGATATCAAGATTGACATAGTCATTATCTGGCTTGATTTTTGTGTACTCATCCACCCAGCGGCGAATGAAGCTACGGGCAATGCTCATGTAGTACAGCTTTGAAGGCGTCCAGGGATCAAGCCCGGCGCTGTCAACCTATGCCGAATCGCCGCAGGCGCGAAACGCCAGTGTGGTGGCTTCGCTGATCATTACGTGGTCGGGATGGCCGTAGCCATCGTTCTCATCAAACGTGACGATCACGTGCGGCCTGTGGCGTCTCATCGATACAACCAGATGATCAACTCCCTCATCCATCGACGCTTGAGCGAAAGCGCGTGGATCTTCGTTTTCTGGAGTTCCGGGCATACCGGAATCGCGATAATCGAGTAGTTCAAGACTCGCGCCAAAAACGTTCACTGACGCCCGCACCTCCGCTTCCCGAACCACGCCCACGTCTTCTGGAGTGGCGCTGCTACCCGGTGCAATTTCACCAAGCTCTCCGCGTGTTGCGATTACGATGCGCACGTCAGCACCTTCAGCCGCGTATTTGGCGATGGTGCTTCCCGACAGTCCCGACTCCTCATCAGGGTGTCCGAAGCCCAGCCACAGGCGTTTATCTGCCACCGCTCAGTTCCTCATTTCCAGTAAAATAATCGCGCTGAATCGCTCTTGGATTCGGCCCACGTTCGAGCGGCGTCCGCCAGTTCGCCTTCGCCCTCAACGCGTAGCTGTGCTTCGCGGCCGGAGAAGCGCAGTATCTGCTCCAGTGGCGGGCCTATGATCTTGACCGGCGTTTCTTCAACCTCTTCTTGTCGCTTCACTCCGCCCTTGCCATTCAGCTCGTAGACACGGGCGTCATCATCGTTGCTGCCAATCGAAACCAGGCCAGCCTGTCCGATCTCACGCAGCCGTGAACCCATGCCCGCCAGAATCGCGTTTGTGAGTGGCGGCGAAGGTGGGCGTGCTCGAGGCATATCAATTGAGCGACGAATGTCTTCGGCGTGAATGATGATCTCTGAGAGGCCAAGTAGCCGCCAGTAGCCGATGCCCCAGTGGATGGAGACCGTAATCTCGTCCTTCTTGATCCGCTCTAGAACATATTCTCGGCCATGCGCCGCCCACTTCTCCTGTAGGATCTCGACGCCCATATTGATGCTGCCGTTAAACAACATAGACATCGCAACCCGCAGGGGCACGCCATCTCCCAGCGTCAGATGCGCGGCAACCTGTCCGTTCGTCCAGCCCTCGGACTTGCTCTCTTTGCCCCAGTGGAACTCGTTCATCGACTCCACAAGCTGGCCGAGCGCGTGCCGTTCCGCCCGGTAGGCGTTGGTGATTTGGTCTCTAGTCAGCTTCGTTTCAACCATAAGCAATGAATTCTAATGGCCTAAGCGCCCGTCTGGCGGTAACATCCGGGACGCATTACGTAACTTCTCAGTCACTGCTGGAGCACATGCATTGAAGATCACAAAGGTTGAGCCGCTATTCCTGGACAAGTTTTTGCTGGTTCAGCTCCACACCGATGAGGGGATTGTTGGGCTTGGGGAGTCCGGCTCGTGGGGATTTCTTGAGGCTTCCGCCGCGGCTATTGAGAAGTTTGGGCGATACCTGATTGGCAAGGACCCCTTGTTGATCGAGCATCACTGGCAGTACATGTACCGCTTCAGCCACTTCAGGGGCTCGGCGATCATGGGTGCACTGAGCGCGCTGGATATCGCGCTGTGGGACATTGCAGGCAAGCACTTTGACGTGCCTACGTACGCCCTCATGGGCGGCAAAGTGAGAGACCGCGCCCGGGTCTACTATCACGTGTTTGGTGACACCACGGACGTGCTGGTGAAGGGCATCGTTGACGCGAAGGAGCAGGGGTTTACAGCCGTTGGCCACCTCACTCCATTCCTGGACGAAGATCGTGATGTGCCTTACTTCAAGACACATGCCAACAAGATCAACGACGCTATCGACACGGTTGGAATGTACCGCGACGCCGTTGGTCCAGACGTTGACCTTTGCATTGAGATCCACCGTCGCATGACACCAACGGAAGCCGTGCAGCTTGGGCTGGGTATCGAGAAGTACACGCCGTACTTCTTCGAAGATCCTGTCACGCCGGACAACTTCGATGAGATGGCTTACGTTGCCGGCAAGATCAACATTCCGATTGCAACTGGCGAGCGGTTCACATCGATCTGGGAGTTCGAGCAGCTACTATCGCGCAATGCCGTGCAGTACATCCGCCCGGACGTCTGCCTGGTTGGCGGTATCACCGGCGCCAAGAAGATCGCCGCACTAGCGGAGGCCCGCCACGTTGGCGTGGTTCCGCACAACCCGCTGAGCCCCGTATCGACGATGGCCTGTTTGCAGATCGCGGCAGGTGCGCCAAACTTCGCGCTCCAGGAGTACCCAATCGGCGAAGACGTTTCACCCAAAGTCGACATGGTGGACGGCGCAGCCGAGCACGATGGCGAGGGCTTCCTGATGATCCCCACCCGCCCCGGAATCGGCATCAGCCTGAAGCCCGGTGCTGAAGAGAACGCGCCGATGGTGCAGCGCGAAGTGGTCACGCGGTTACATAAGGACGGGTCTGTTATCGATCAGTAGACGTTGGTTGATGCTGGCGTCTGGAATCGTCACCCTTCGACCAGTTCAGGATTTGCTTTGGGATCTCCGACAGAATGGCTGCCGCCGCAGGCTTATGTGCGATTAGCAGGATTGGCTATCAACCGGACCACGCGAGGAAAGGTTCCCTGAGCAAACCCGAACGGCACATTTCCGGCATTCGGCGCACCGCTTGCATCATGCAGCTCTACCACGTCGTCCAAGAGTCATGCGCGCAGACCGACGGAGTGTCGACCGCATAACTGTTGGCCACTTGATGGAGTGGTGCGTATCCAGCGCGATTTGACTTAGGATGAGGCCGTGCTTGTATTTCAGCCTCCGCTGGAAAGACGGATGGGGCATCGCGGCCAATGCTCAAATCAACGTCGCAAGTTCCGCACTGCCATCAGGCCCTACGCGCTGCCTTGCCGCCAGCACCGGCTCTGCTGCCATCCCGGAATCTGAGGCCCCGTGGAGATGTCCGGAATTCAAGCATGCAGACTCGCTATTTACTGAAAAGTCACGAACGCCGTAGAGGAGGGTGGCGTCCACCTTCCCGCGGGACGTCTATCGGCATTCGGAATTAACAAGCGTATGGACCAGACGGTCCGAACTAACCGAAGCGCCCGGACATCGCTATCGCAGCTATCAGCAGAGCGAAGAAGATCAAGCCTGCGGCTATCGCACCAGGATGATCGGCCCAGGCGGGACGTGTGTGTACTGTTCGTCGCTGCATATCGATCCTCCTGATTGAATGGGAGAAGATGGTCAGGCCAAGTCCGCGCGCAGCCAGCATAGCCGGATTCGCGCGAAGTGGTAATACGTTATATATTAATTTACAATGACGTTATTCGTCGTTCATGATTACAGACTCCACGATTTGTAGATTTTAGGTCGACAAAAATACCTAAAAACGTTTCGGGCTCT
>CAUZJA010000152.1:0-6922 GCA_963579925.1 Dehalococcoidia bacterium
TCTTGCGGGAACTGGCTATTTAGATGATCCGCCACCTTCTGAGATACGCCCGCCGTATTCCCTGCAAGTTCGCCTACATCGCGCCAGTTCCACGCGTCTATATAGTCATCCGTACCAGCGCTACCATCAAACATAGCAATCGCGTCAATGCCCTCTTGAAAACGAGGGTCCATTTGAGCACTTACAGTGCCGTCATCACCCTTCGCCTGAACCTGGGCGGGAATCTCTTTCCAGTACATGATCCGAACGGTAGCCAGCGGACTAACTCCTCTTCAATTTCAGGCGACCATCACGATGTGCGGTGATGTAGTTCATGCAGAAATCGTCGTTGCCCGTCAGCATATCCATCGCGATTTTTACCCGCTCTGAATCCAGATCGAGGTCAAGTGCGGTCTGAACCTTGGTCGTGACCGGGTCGATGATGCCGCTATCTGCTCCGTGCTCGATGCACAGATGCAAGAACACATCATTCACCAATCGACGATTTGGAATTCCAAATGAGACGTTGCTTAGTCCACCGCCAATGTGAATTTCCTTGCCAAAGTTCTTCCGAAGCTCTGTCACGGCATCCAGGTAGTGCATCCCGTATGCGCCATCCACGGCGATAGGGAACACCAACGCATCAACGTGTATGTCTGCAGCCGGAATGCCCGCGCTGAGGCACGCTTCCACAACTTCTGACGCATTGGCAACGCGTTCGGCAGCGTCCGATGGCATACCCTCGCGGCCTGCCGCGGTGACCACCACATGGGCCTTGTGCTCAACTGCCATATCTACTGCCTCAATCCGCTCCAGCGCGATTGAGTTGAGCATTGGGCGCCCAGACGAGCCATCGTAGGCAGACAGGCCTTCTTCGATGATATCGGGAAGAGATGAGTCGATGCTTGGTGGCAAAGTTGAGTGGGCCTGAACCGTCTCCACTAGCCACTTCATTGATCGCTTCTGCTCATCCACCATGGGCGATACTTCATCAACATTCAGATCTAGAAAGGTTGATCCGCCCGCGGTCTGCTTCTCTATTTCACGGATGATGTACGCCGCCCCATCGGCACTCTCTTCAGGATCACCATGCAGACCCTTCCAGACGGCGATCATGAAGTGCTTGTGTTGGCCCTGATCGTACGCCTGTGACTCTTTAAAGTGCTCTGGCACGATCATCAATCGATCAGTCCCCTCGGCATCTTTCCAGGTGATCGCCTCGGTTCCGTCATCCAGAGTCTTCGCCCTGATGCCGTTAACAAGAACTATGCGGGTAGCGTGAATGTTCTCGCCAATAATCGAGAACTGGTCAGCAGATTCAATAGCGCGTGGCATGTAAATATCGCCCTTTACCGGCTCTTTTGTCCTTCGGAGTTTGATGAATGGTGATCGCGTTCACGGAACGTGTTGCTCCAAGCGGACGTGCCCTGCAGGGCACCATTCTTAAATATCACGGGTCGATCAAGCATCTGTTCTTCCTGCCCAATCGACTTCAAACGATCATAGGCCCGAGACCAGATACATTCCTTGTCCAACACCTCACATTTGCCATTTTTGGTTCCGCCACACGGGCCATTGCGCTGATTCTTGACACACTGCGATTCCGGGCATAGGTAGGCGGTGTCAGGGAGTGAGCAATCGCCACAATCCTGGCATCCATACATCGGGATCTTGCTGGCCTGTTCTGCAATGTGCGCAATCCGCTGCACCGGGCGTGGAGTTTTCTCCAGCCCCTTGTAGACCAACTCTCCCAACTTTCTGCCTGGAGCCTTCACGTCGAAGAACACATCGTGGGTCAGTTTGCCAAGCGTGAACGCTGGAGATTGAATCAGACGTTTTCGATTCTTAGCAAATCCAGTTTTGGAGGCCAGGTATTTTTTATTAATCTGCGAGGAAGCCAAGCCGGTATCAGGGTCCTGCTCGAAGTAGTAGAACTCCTCCGGCAACGGGTACTGAAGTTCGCGCGCGAAATCCTTCCAGTCATCCTCGCCAAATGATTTCTCAATTTCGAGAATCGTTTCGATGCGTCTCAGGCTCGGTCGCCCTGATAAATAAGCACCGCGATATCCAATCCCTTTTAAGATGGCGATCTGTTTCGCCGCAAGTTCATGAAAGAACGCCCTCCCCTTGTCCTCTGACTTTGCTTGCTTGTTCGCCATCTCTACCAACTCAGCAGAAGCGTTGATTCCCGGCACACCCCATCGATGAAAGAACCTGGCAGCGGGAGCGGAAAGCAGGAACACGGAGCCGATCAGAGGAATGTTCATCTGCTTGAGCGCCATGTAGCGCTTAAGTTCGTCCAGTTTTCGGGAATCGTACCCAATCTGCGTGATCGCCCATTCCGCTCCAGCGCGTATCTTGTACTCCAGTTTGAACAGTTGAGGCAGGTACTCTGACTCTTTTATCTTAAAGGGCGAAACAGCCGTGCCAGGGAAGAAACCCGTCCGCATGGTTGGGGTCCGCGCACCAACAGACCTGTCAGGCGGTGGAAAGCCCTCATTGAGCCGACGCATCATTTCAAGCAGCCCAACCGAGTCGATATCGAATACCGGCTTAGCCTGACCTGCGTACCCAGCTGTTGGGTGGTCACCAGATAGCGCTAGAACAGTATCGAAGCCGTAACTTCCAAGTGCCCAGAGCCTGCTCTCAATTCCGTTGCGGTTGTGGTCCTTGCACGAGACACCAATGAAAACTTCCTGACCGCGCTCATGCAGTTGCAGGCCAAGTGCCTCGGGCCGGTTATTAGGGTTGCCGCCGGGGTTGTCTGTGAGCCCCAGGATGTCAACATCGGGGAAGTCTACAAGATCATTGGCAAGGCGAGCCATGCGAGAGGCGGGCTCTTCCATGGCAAGGCCGCGCGTAGCCTCAATCTCTACGCCGAATATGAACCGGTTGGCGTCCCCCATGAGATCCCGAAGAGTAGTCCGCTCTGGCGGTGAGTTGATGTTTTCTACGAAGGTCAAATTATGTGATCAGTTTCAATTCTGAAAAGTTCAATGTCCCTCTGATTATGAGTGTCAAATGGCACTTTCGACCATTCATCCCGTACGCCGCTGGAATATCATGCGCCTAATTTCCTTGTAGTGAAAGATCAAAATCCTCATGCCCGCTTAATTATTGTTAGTGAACAGAAGGCTTCCCAGATGACAAATTCCACAACGCTAGATATTTCAAGCTCATTCACCCACGCCCCATCAGACGCCGCTCCTTGGGCCCCTGCAACAGCAGACGACATTCAGCGCCTTCCATTTGGAGATCAGATTTTCTGGGGAGTTCCGTTTGCACTGTCAGAAAGCGGCCTCGTGGTTGCTGGTGAGGGTGGTGTATCTAATTTCATCTCGATTCGGGTTGATCAGCCAGCGAACTACCTCGTATTCGCACACTTCTGTGACTCAAAAGCCACTAAAACCACTCCGGTAGGGGACTTTAGCGATCCACAAACCGCGGACTACGCTCAACCAGTAGTCACCGCACCGGGTGAGGATCTTGGCACCTATGTGATCGTTTATGAAGATGGCACGGAAATATCGCACCCCATCCGTCGACGGTTTGAGGTCAACCAGGTGGCATCGCGAATGCAAAGCGCATTCGCAGCGAGGCCACATCAGGGCATGATGGCGCTTGATCCACGCGGCCCGTACCCAAAGAACCAGTGGGGACGGATGCAGACCGCCGTCAACGTTGGTGACTTTGGCCCACTGGAGCAGGTTCAGGCCGTAGATCAGGGTGTGTCACCGGCCTCATGGTCCATTTTCGCCCTGCCTAATCCACATAAGGAGAAAAATGTTCAGTCGTTGCGAGTCGCGCCCAGTGGCGCGGCAGCAATCGGAATTGGTGGAATCACCGCTTTCACCGGAGCATCGCACCCACTGCGACTCAACCAACTGGAGACCATCGAAGTCACCTCCCAAGCTCCCGGTTTCGAAGCAGCAAGCGCTGAAGTATCCGTGGATCAGGGCGTTGTGGCCCGCTCGCGTCCATCCAACCCCTTTAGCCCCGGAGCGTGGATGGCCGACCCGGTGAAGGGTTGGGGTGAACACATTGACCTTGAGCATTCTGGTGACTCACTGATCGTCGATCTCTCCGCAACCAGTGATGCCTCTCTCAGCGTGGACGGCTCCGAGATTCCTGCAGGTGACCTGTACGAATCTGGCCAAGCCACCAGCGTAGACGGCAAAATGCACGCCAGAGTCCTCACAGAGAAGCGCGAGTGGATCTCTGTCAAGATCAAAGCAGACGACCTGTCAGGCACTACGCCCGCCCGCGTGCACTTCCGGTCTGACGACGGACGCTACTTCCCGCCCTATGGCCATCGTCACGAAGTTAACGACAACTGGTTTGAAGATTACGGCGCAGACCTGAAACTCGGCTCGACCAATTACGCCTACGTAGACGGCGAATTCCCAATCGAGCTACCCACAGGCAAGGTGTACGCCGAAATTTCAAAAGGTTTCGAGTACGAACCTCAGCGAATTGAATTGGATATCAAGCCCGGTCAAACCGAGTTGGATATAGAGTTCAGCCGCATGACCAACTTGCGGCAAGATGGCTGGATCACTGCGGATTCCCACACCCACTTCATCTCTCCGGATACAGCGTGGCTGGAGGCACAGGCAGAGGGCCTCAACATAATCAACCTTCTGGCCGCACAGTGGGGTGACCTGTTCACCAACGTAGGCGACATCACCGGCCAGGCCGGGTTCGCTAGCCGAGATGAAACCGTTGTGTGGGTCGGTTCTGAGAACCGACAGCACTTCCTTGGGCACATCAGCATGCTTGGCACGCAGGGCGCACCAATCTTCCCAATGTCCACGTCAGGTCCGACAGAGGGCTATTTCGGCGATCCAACATGGCGAGCGATGAGTGAGTGGGCAGACGAATGCCGGGCAACCGGCGGTGTAGTCGTCGTCCCGCACTTCCCGTTCCCATACTCAGAAGTAGTGGCTGAAGTTGTTCGCGGCCGTGTCGATGGCCTGGAACTCAGAGACTTCTGGGCACCAACGATGGACACATTTGCAATTCACGAGTGGTATCGCCTCCTCAATACCGGCTACCGGGTCTCTGCCATTGGGGGGACTGACAAGATGTCGGCGGGCATGCCCGTAGGCGGCGTCAGGACCTACGCGAACATTGGTGATGATGAGTTCTCATTCGACGCATGGGGCAGGGCAGTGCGCGCAGGGCGAACGTACACAACCAGTGGGCCACTGATGAGCTTGAGCGTTGAGGGATCACAACCCGGCGACGAGATCTCGTTGAATGGTAAATCCGGCAAACTTCAGGTTGAAGCGTCCGCAATTGGGACGATGCCGTTCCACAAGCTGGAGGTGGTGCTAAACGGTAAAGTCGTCGCCGAGTCATCGGCCGCGGAAGGCACCACGTCGCTCAGTATCTCGGAGCAGATCAGTGTTGATGGATCAGGGTGGATCGCAGCGCGAGCGGTCAGCGAACACAAAGCGCAGCACATCTGGCCGGTTCACTTCAACGCCCACACATCACCCGTGTATCTGAAGGCCAAAGGGAGTGAACTCTTCGATAACCCAACCGCGGAGTACCTGATCACCGTGATGGAAGGCGGCATGACCTGGCTGGATACTCTGGCCACACCAGCACCTCCTGCTCGACACGCTGCGGTGAAGAGCGTGTTTGAAGAGGCGATTGAAGGTCTCCGGGAGCGTTTGAGCGGAAATCACAGCCATCCGGCAAGCCATCACGGCCACAACGACCACTCACATCCCCACACCCACTAATCCCTGCCCAATCGGGGTATCGGACACAGGCAAGCCAGCGGTATCGTTATTGTGTACCGCTGGCTTTCTGACCCATAATTCGATTTCTTACAACACCCGCAAAACAAATGATCACTATCGCAATTCCAGACGACCAGCCGCCATTGATCGCTGATTCACCGGCGCTCGCAAGGCTGAGAGAGCAGTCAGGAGCGGAGGTACGTCTCTGGAATAGTCGCCCAGATAATGAGGCGGTGTTACTTGAGCGGATTGCCGGATCACACACCGTGATCAGCATCCGCGCCTCAACGCCGTTCACGAGACACGTCATTGAGAACTGCCCATCTTTGAAGCATCTCGCGCTCTGGGGGCCGGGCATCGACAACGTTGATCTGGCTGCAGCTAATCGCATGAACGTGACGGTTACCAACACCCCAAACACGTCCACAGATGCCGTAGCGGAGCATTGCCTGGCCCTGTTGCTGGCACTGGCCAGGAAAGTCCCAGAACTGGACTCACGTATCCGCCGGGGCGAATGGCCAAGAGGGTTACTCACACAGTTGAGCGGCAATACTCTGGGCATTCTTGGAACCGGCCTAATTGGAAAGCGCCTGTGCAAGCTTGCCCAGGGAATTGGCATGAACGTCATTGCCTGGACCCTAAGGCCAGACGTTGAATGGGCAAGTGCAAACGGGGTGACCTACGTTGAGTTTGATCAGTTGTTCCGTGAGGCAGATGCCATCTCATTGCACCTGAGACTCTCATCAGACACCAGCGGTATTATCGGCTCAGAGCATTTGTCACTCATGAAACCAACAGCCTTTCTGGTGAACGTTGCACGAGGTGGGCTCATTAACGAAGAAGCTCTTGCCGCCGCGTTACGTCACGGAACCATCGCAGGCGCTGCACTGGATACCTTTAGCTCAGAACCACTGGCTGCTAACAGTGAGCTGCGCGAACTCCCGAACTCGATACTTTCGCCCCATACCGCTGGAACTACCACGGAATCGTTAGCACAAAGTCTTGAGCTTGTTGTGGATAACGCACTCGCTTTTTTTGAAGGTCGCGTACAGAACCCGGTTGGGTGAAACTCAACGGAAATCGTGAATCGCGTCATGCGCTATCAGGTTGACACGTGGCGAACAGCATCCTCTATACTCGACGTCCAATTTGACCGGTTGAGGTAACTGAGCCAGTCTTGCGCGTGTGAAGAA
>CAUZJA010000153.1:0-6864 GCA_963579925.1 Dehalococcoidia bacterium
GCGCCCCACCCTCAAGTCCGCCGGTCTTCTAACCCGGGACTCCAGGGTCAAGGAAAGCAAGAAGTACGGCCTCAAGCGTGCCCGAAAGGCGCCTCAGTACACCAAGCGCTAAACAACGCCTAGTCAAACATAGGTACAAAGAGAATGCCCTCGCAATTGCGAGGGCATTCTCTTTGTTCAGGTGTGGTGCGGCCGAGACATGCTCAGCCGCCGATGCGAATCTCAGCCACCCTCGCCAACCCCGCGAAATCGCTCATGATAGCAACACTCGCCTCGGGCAGGTGCGTCTCGATCAGGCTGATCGTGGGGGCAGCGAGTGGCGGGTCGATCTCCAGCAGCACAAGACTATTGCGAGGATTCATTACAGACGACAGCATCGGAATCAGTCGATCGATGACATCCATGCCTGTAATGCCACCATCAAGCGCTCCTCGAGGCTCGTGCGCCAGTTCTGGGGCCGCATCCTCAAGCGTCTGGAGCTGCACATACGGCAGGTTCGCGGTCAGGATATCGAACTGGCCCTCAAGCGGCTCGGTGAGATCGCCTTCGTAGAAGACGACACTTACGGGACCTGCCAACCGAATCGCGTTGGCAGTTGCCACTTGAAGTGCATCTGGTGAGATATCGACCGCGTGAACTTCAGGCAACGGCAACTCACGGGCGAGAGTCACGGCGATCGCACCGCTGCCTGTGCCAATGTCGGCGACCCGCAACGTCTCCGGATGCGTCTCATCCGCCCACGCAAGCGCCTGATCTATCAGTTGCTCTGTTTCGGGCCGTGGAATGAGTACTCGTGCGTCTACATTGAATTCTCGGCCGTAGAAGGGGCATGTGCCCGTGATGTATCTCATCGGTTCATGCCGTATGCGTCTGGCAAGCGCGTTTAGCAGGTCATCACGCTGCTCAGGTGGGAATGGCAGTCGCAGTGAAGCGAAAAGTTCAGTGGTACCGAATACAAGGAGATGCTTGAGTAGAATCTCCGACTCTGCTCTCCCCTCCTCCTCATCGGAGACGCCGCCGTACTCGTAGAGCACAGCCCGAACCTGCGAAAGAATCAGGCCGATCGACGCAGGACGCGTCGTACTAGCTTGCTGCTGTGACAGCGGCGAGTTTGAGAGCTTGCTCCTCACGAATGAGGGCATCGATAAATTCATCCAGCTCCCCTTCCATGATTTGCCCAAGTTGGTGGCTGGTGAGGTGAATTCGGTGGTCGGTCACGCGCCCTTGCGGGAAGTTGTACGTACGAATCTTCTCAGATCTGTCACCCGTTCCGACCTGGGCCTTTCGGTCAGCACTGATCTCGTCTTGCTGCTTCCGCAACTCAAGATCCCAGAGACGTGACCGCAACTCTTCCATCGCAACCTGCCGGTTCTGATTCTGCGATCGTTCTTTTTGAGCCTGCACTACAACGCCAGTTGGATTGTGTGTGATGCGGATTGCGGTAGCGACTTTGTTGACGTTCTGGCCACCCGCTCCACCTGAGTGGAACACATCTATGCGAATGTCTTCCGCCTTGACCTCAACGTCAATCTCGTCGGCCTTCGGCAGCACAGCCACGGTGGCGGTAGAGGTGTGGATCCTGCCCTGCGATTCCGTCACCGGCACGCGCTGGACACGATGCACGCCAGACTCAAGCTTCAACCGCTTGAACGCACCATCACCTTGAACCTGGAAGATCGCCTCTTTGATGCCGCCCACACCGGTGTCATTGGTGTTCTGAATGTCAAACTTCCACTTCCGACCTTCTGAGTAGCGCTGGTACATCCGGAGTAATTCAGCGGCGAACAGCCCGGCCTCGTCGCCACCCGCACCAGCACGAATCTCTACGATGGCGTCTGCGTGCTCAGCCGCATCCTTGGGAATCAGAGCGATCTCGATGTCAGACTGGAGGCCTTCGAGGCGTGACTCGAGTTCAGCTGACTCCTCTTTCGCCATCTCCAGCACTTCAGCGTCGGTCTCGCCCTCAAGAAGCTCACGCAGATCATCCAGTTCAGATGATGCCGTTGTGTGCTTGTTGGAAAATTCCACCACGCGCTGAAGATCGGAATATTCCCGCCCGATTCGCTGCCTCGCGCTCGGATCAGCGAACATCGCCGGATCGGACATAATCCGCTCAAGCTCCGCGTGACGCTCAACGATAGCTTTCAAACTCTGCTGCATGCCTTCATTCATACTTGAAATCTTAGCACCGGGAGGCATGTCGAAACCGCCCTTGTAAGCTCGATCCCAAAATGACCGCCCATCCATCACATTGTCATCCTGCGGCCGTTTCGGCCCGCGGGATCTCAGCGGAGAACGCGGGTCAGATGCGGTCAGCCTCATACGCACGTGGCCTTCGACGATACTGAGATCCCGGTCGCGGAGCCGCTCAGGATGACAATGTGGAGGATGTTACGGAGTTGGATATTAGAGGAGTTGAGCATCAACCTCTCCCAACCAGAGAGTATCGTGGTCTCACCAGGTACACGGTCTCAGCATCCGAATGAGGACGACCATGAGAATCACAGAAATCACTTCATACCCCGTAGAAGTCGGAGCGGCGACGCAGCTGCTCGTAAAGATTGAGACTGACGAGGGTATCTACGGTTGGGGTGAGTGCGGCCTCGCCAACCGGAATCTGGCAGTTCAGGGCGCGCTCGCACACTACCGAGAGTTTCTTCTGGGCCGGGATCCCATGCAGCGTGGTGCACTGTGGCAGGAGATGTACCGCAGCCAGTATTTCGAGGGCGGGAGGGTGCTGACAGCCGCGATATCAGGCATCGATATTGCGCTCCACGACATCGCTGGCAAGAAGCTGGGTGTGGCCGTCTACGAGCTGCTCGGCGGCAAACACCGAGACTTCGTCCCAACGTTCGCAACAGGCGGCGGTGGTTCGTCCGAAGAGATGGTTGACGTCGCAAAGCAGATCATCGCCGCTGGCTTCAACTGCATGCGCATGCACCGTGAAATGGACTCTGAGCACAACGACGGCGTGTTTGAGCCGCGTGAGCATATGGCGCTGGCCGCTGAAGGGCTGGCGAAAATCCGTGAGGCGATTGGAACGGCTCCGGTGCTCGGCACAGACACGCATCACCGCTACTCCGTCGCGGAGACGGCATCGTTCCTGCAGATGATGCCACGCCACACGCTGGACTTCATCGAAGAGCCGATTCGAGACGAAACCCCCGAGGCGTATGAAGCGCTCAGGACGATGACTGATGTTCCATTCGCTATCGGCGAGGAGTTCGCCTCAAAGTGGCAGTTCCTGCCGTACATCGAACGTGGCATCACGAACTACGCCCGAGTCGATATCTGCAATGTGGGCGGATTTACCGAAGCGATGAAAGTTGCCGGGTGGGCTGAAGCGCACTACATCGATCTAATGCCGCACAACCCGCTGGGCGCCATCTGTGTAGCGGCGACCGCGCATATGGCGACGGCAATTCCCAACTTCTCATGGCTGGAGATCCGGGAATCACCCGGCGAGCACCTGAACTTCTACGATAAGGAAGTATTCCCGGTTCAGCCGGAGATCACCCCGGGGCGCGTGACGCTTCTGGACAGGCCAGGGCTGGGCGTAGAGGTAGATGAGTCCAGCCTGGTAATGGCCGCTGAGCCGATAAAGAAGCGATTATTGCGACGGCGAGATGGGTCTCTAACTAACGCGTAGGTGCCTGCCGCACGGGCACAGGCCGCGGCGCGGCGAAGATGAGATCCTCACGTTTAGCCTTGATGAAGGTAAAAACAAGCTAGCTAAACAAGGACTTCCGTTTGGCGTAGTAGGGCTTCTCGAAGAGCAGCTTCTGACGGTCGGTTAGCGGAACGTTGACCGGCGGTTCCATGTAGTTCGGTCCCCACGACTGCTGGGCGGGGCTGAACTTGAAGAGGAGCGATCGACGAATGTGATCAGCGCGCCACGCTGCGGTGCCGTGAGTGAGCGCCTCAGTGAAGATTACGACTGATCCAGCCTTCACTTCCGGGTTGATGACTGGTGGCGCGTTTTCACTCAGTTCCAAGTACTCAGCAGGCACCGGGTAGTTGCTCTTGTGGCTTCCGGGGACGCACATGAAGCCGCCGCCCGTCTCCCGCCCGGTGTCCGTGAGGTTAAACGACACGACTGTGAGACCGTTGAACACTTCGCCCTCAGCGTAGTGAAAGAATTCAGGCGGGTCGTAAGGTGTTGCCCCGCCGTGCAGACCTAAGCCCTCCGTTCCGTTCCGCATATGAATGCCGTACAAGTGGTCGACCCGGAAGCCGTCACCAAGTACCCATCGCAATGTGTTCATAACGCGATCATTGTCAAGAAGGCTCGTAAATTCGGTACCCCACTCCAGAAATCCTGCGGCTGAAACGCTGCCCTGCTCCGGCTGGCTACTCCCGAATCGCGCCGACGCTGTCGTGAGACCAGGCTCAGGCAGGTTCTGCTCATCCATGATCGCGTTCAGGCGAGCAACCTCATCTGCGCTGAGGACGTCCTCCAGAATCAAGTAGCCGTTGAGATCGAATAGGTATTTCTGAGTTGCGTCATTGATCTTCAACGGGAGGCTCCTGGTTGGCGTATTGTGGGCGAGCGTGTGAGCACCGGCATTATGCACCTTGAGAGCAAGTTTCGGACCGTCGTAGTGCGGGCTTCTAGCTCGCGCCAGATACCGCCGTTGAGTAATGGCAACGCTCCTGATTCCTGATAGAACAGGCTTCAGTTTCGAATTTGGAACGGCACCGCCGCGTTTTGGAGAGCACATTTGGCTGAAAAATTGAATTTACTTGTCACAGGACTCGGCGGAGTCGTCGGCAGGGCTCTTCGGCCAGCCCTGGAAGATCGATACGAGATAAGTGCGCTCTCACGGAGTGGCGTCGATGGACTGCCACTAGAGCGTAACTTCAAAGCAGACATCGCCAATTTGGAGTCACTGAGGCCCGCATTTGAGGGCATCGACGTCGTGTTGCACCTGGCCGCAGATGGCGGACAGAGTAGCGCCGAGGGCATGGACGGTGGCTGGAACACGATGCTCCAGAACAACATCATCGGTGCATACAACGTGTGCCAGCTGGCACTGGAGGCTGGCGTTTCCAGGGTGATTCTCTCCAGCTCCGGCGCAACAGTAAACGGCTATGAGTTGCATGAGCCGTACAAGTCACTGGTATCGACCGAAGACGTGCCGATACCAGAGTCGTGGCCAATGCTTGATGAAACCGCCGAGCCCAAGCCGATTACCCTTTACGGTGTGACCAAGCTGTTTGGCGAAGATCTGGGCCGGTTCTTCGCTCTCACAACGCCAATGTCCGTGATCAATCTCAGGATCAGCGGCTGCGGGCCGGTCGATAAAGCTGGCCCCGGTAGGTCACAGCCCAACTGGTCAAGCTACCGGGACTTGCAGCAGTTGACCATAAAAATAATTGAAGCGCCCGCCGAAATGAAATTCGACATCTTCTGGGCCACTTCAGACAACCCAAAGAAGTTCCGGGACAACCAGCACGCCAAAGATGTGCTTGGATACGCGCCACAAGATAGCGCGGAGCCCTACGTCGAATAGCACCGCATTGCGATGTCGATCCTGACCCGTTTCGCATTCATGGAGTAAGAACTTGGCAGACAAATTACGCGTTGGGGTTATCGGCTGCGGCGATATGTCTCGCAACCATGCCTATGGCTATCTGCGTTCCGATCGCTATGAGATTGTCGCCCTCGCGGATCTGAGCGAGGAGGCGATGAAGGACTTCGACGAGCAGTTCGCCGAGTATAGCGACTACAAAGCTGAGCACTTCACAGATTTTAGGGAGATGCTAGAGAAGTCCACGCTCGATATCGTGTCCGTAGGCGTGTGGGACAAAGGCCACCGGCCCATGACCATCGCCGCCGCCGCATCCGGCGTGAAGGCGATCCTCTGCGAGAAGCCAATGGCCGATACTCTTGGCGCCGCCGCTGATATGCGAATGGTGTGCGAGCGCCACAACGTGAAGTTGGGCATCGGCCACCAACGACGGTGGATTCCCGCCTACAACCTGGCAAAAGAGATGATCGCAGACGGCGAAATTGGCGATGTACGCATGATCACGGCGTTTGCGCGTGATGGCCTGCCAAACTACTCATCGCACCAGGCCGATATGTTCCGCTACCTCCTCGGCGACCCGGAATGCACGTGGGTGATGGGCAACGTTGAGCGCCAGACCGACCAGTGGGCGCGTTCAATCCCAATCGAAGACAAAGCGTTGGGCCTCTTCGGGTTCGAAGGTGGCGCGCAGGCGATGATCGTTGCGTCGCTTACGCCCAGAGCCGGGTGGGGCGCGTGGATCACCGGCAGCGAAGGCATGATCGACCTATCGCTAAACGACGTGAAACTGATGAACTCCAAATCAGGCGGCTGGCAGCAGCACTTCCCGGATGGCGACTACCAGAAAAATGGCGAGGACACCGGCTTCGAGGTCGCCTACGACAACGTGGACGTTCAAGAGGCAGCCATCGCACAGGCTCGCGATTTCGCCGCATGGGTCTCAGGCGAGACTGACTACTTCAGAGGCGAAGCCCAGCACGGCTACAAAGCCCTCGAAATGGTCCACGCCGTCTACGAATCGGCCCGCACCCACACGCAAGTTGAGCTGCCGTTGAAGACGATGGTCCACCCGCTAGAGAAAATGATCGACGATGGCCAACTGCCCATCCGTTACCCCGGCAAGTACGACATCCGCAACCGTTCACTGCGTGGCGAGAACACAGTTAGCGATGAGGATAACGTCTAGGCAGACGTAGCATGGGCATTTCTGCCCATGCGAGTAACCGCGTGAATGGCTCGTAAGGGCAGAGATGCCCGTGCTACGCGGGACATCGACACCTCATACCGCGGGCATCCTTGCCCGCTGGCGTTCGGAGACCGGCTACGCCAGCCC
>CAUZJA010000154.1:0-6712 GCA_963579925.1 Dehalococcoidia bacterium
AAGCTGGATAAGAGACAAATATTCCAAGCAAGAGCATGTCGATCAACATGGCTCCGAATCGTATCCAGAACCCGGCGAGGTCATCGCCCCCCCAGTTCGCTTCCTGGGTGACGCCTGTGGTTTGATCCAGTGGCAGCCCACACTGATAACAGAACGTCGCTCCGGGTTCGTTTGCCCTGCTACACCGAGGGCAAGTTAGAGAGGTGATGGATGATGAACCCCTTGTCATCGCGGGATTTAGATCTGAACTCTTGAGCGAGGCCCCACAATCACCACAGTATCTAGCGCTGCCGTGATTCGCTGTTCCACACCTTTCACAATAGGTCTGAAGTTGGACGCCACAATACGTACAAAACAATGCACCTGGTTCTGTTATCTGGGCGCACTGTTTGCATCTTGTGGGGTTCGATTGCATGATTCGCCGCACTCTATTGCATGTTTTTACGCGTTCGTATACGAACCGTCGCGGCGGAGTAGCCGATTCGGTTCCCAGGGCTTGAACTTGTAGGCTTTGAGAGCGTCTTCGTTGACGTCTACGCCAAGGCCCGGCTCCGTGGGAACCGGGTACATGGCACCTTCTAGCTCTATCTGATGCGGGAATATGTCTGTGTTCGACCGGCCATCGTCGCCAAGCACCTTTGCCTTTGCCTCTTGCCACGCAAAGTTGGGGACCGCTGCGCCGAGGTGAATTGATGCTGCGGCACACACGGGGCCAAGCGGATTGTGCGGCATGAGGTCAATGTAGTGCGCTTCTGCCCAGCCAGCCACTTTCATCGCTTCGGTGAATCCGCCGACGTTGCAGATGTCGACGCGGACGAAGTTAGTCAGGCCGCGCTCTATGAACGGCAGGAACTGCCACTTTGAAGAGAACTCCTCGCCAATGGCGAATGGAATGTCAACCATCGTGCGCAACGCCTCATATGCTTCTGGCGACTCATCACGGATCGGCTCTTCAATGAAATCGAGCGTCCCCGCCGGCATCTTGTTCATGAACGATACTGATTCCGCCACGCTCAGCCGGTGGTGGTAGTCCACGCCCAGCACGACCGTGTCACCCAGCTCCTGCCGCGCTTTCGTGAACCACTTCGCGGTCATGCCGATCGACTCACGTGGCTCAAATATGGATTCATCGTCGTTATCTGTGTTGCGAGCAAACGACAGCCGCATCGCTTGCCAGCCATCGTCTATCAACAACTGCGCTTCCTCGATCATCTTGTCACCGGGAGGCGCAATCGTAGTCGCGAATGCTGGCACGAAGTCGCGCTGCTTGCCGCCCAGAAGCTCGTATACGGGAACGCCAAGCGCCTTGCCCTTGATGTCATGCAGCGCAATATCGATAGCCGAAATCGCAGCGGTCAGGACTCTTCCGCCCTCGAAATACTGACTTCGATACATCTCCTGCCACGCTCGACCAATCTTCATCGGGTCGCTACCAACCAGGAAGTTGGCGTAATGCTTTACCGCACCCTCAACCGCCAGTTCACGGCCGGAAAGTCCAGATTCGCCCCAGCCGTAGATGCCAGAGTCGGTCTCTACCTTCACCAGCATCTGGTTTCGACGTCCCACCCAGATTGGATAAGGCTTGATGTCTGTGATCTTCATTGCGTGGTCTCCGGTGTGGGTGGTGAGTAACGGGATGATGTTCAGGAGCGGTATGTTCGCATAGACGTTGCCGTTGAGTGGCGCCATGAGAGGGAGCGCGCCATGAGTGACAGCCCTCAGTCACGCCGCGACGTTACCCTCCTAGTCTCAGATTGCCCAAACTAGGACGATTTACTTACTGATATTTCGTGACGTGTGCGAACCGGGGAGGATCCGATGTCACTGGCAAATCGAAAGTTGTACATGAGGCTGTTATTTCCGCTAGCCGCGTTAATCGCCGCGTTGTGCTGATTTCCATGAACAGCACAACGGACGCCAACTACTTCGAATCTCGGATGTCCGTTACTTTCGACAGTCGCCTCGATATTCCAATGCCGTCCAAACCGGTTGCGAAGATCAGCTCCAACTCATCCTCGGCAGACAGTGACTTCCTCGGCAACAACATCGATCAAGTTACATTTCAATTCACCGCACCATTTGCGACCGAGATATCAGAGAACGGTAAGACCATCACATTCCTCGCCAGAGACCGCAATGATTCCACCACGGAATCGTTTGTAGCGGCAACGGCGAGTCGGTTTGTTGCGGGGCGGCCTGAACTGGCCCTCTTCTCAACTCCTACGACCACCGTTCAGCTGGCTGGCGTCGAAACCGCCGGTATGAACATCGGGCAGTCGGTAATTGGCCTGCTTCTGATCATAGTGCTCGCCGTATTCGCTGCCGCATCCCGGTCAATAGCGATGCCGATACGTGTCCGCGCATCAGGGGAGACCGCTACCTAGCCTCTCGGGATGATCTGAGACTCTAGGATCTCCATCCCAAACCCCGGCGAGTCTGTTGGGGTGATCTTTCCATCCGCAGGCATCACCATGCCGGGGATGGGGCGAACCTCATCCAGCGGAATTCCGGGAGCGGTTCCCAGCCAGTATTCGGCCATTGATGCCTCTGGCATCGCATATGAGAAGTGCTGCCCCCACGGGGTATTAGCTCCGCCGTGTGGAACAGTCTTGAGGCCAAATGCCTGAGCCAGCGTGTAGACCTTGATCGCTTCAGATAGTCCACCACACCAACTCAGATCAGGCTGCACAACGTCCACTGCCCGATGCTCAATGAGCTGCCGGAACGGGATTCGCGTGTGGTGATCCTCACCCGTGGCAATTGGGATCCATGTGATGGCGTTCTTGAGAGCGATATGACCCTCAATGTCCTCAGGGATCAGCGGCTCCTCCAGCCATCGCAACTCGTACGGCCGTAGCCGCTCAGCCAGGCGGATAGTGAACTCAACGTCGTATGACATCACCGGATTGATCATCAGCTCGTGATCAGGGCCTACAGCATCGCGGGCTGATGCCACTTTCTCTTCGACCAGGTTGATTCCCTTAATGCCCATCTCGAAGTGTGCGGGATTGGTGATCTTGAACGCGGTGAACCCTAGTTCCTGCGACCAGTCAAGGTCATCACCCGTTGCGTAGAGCGATATGGCATCGCGGCTGGGGCCTCCGATAAGGCGCCATACGGGCTGGTCCATCACTTTGCCCTTGAGATCCCAGAGTGCGATGTCGATGCCGCTCATCGCTACGGCCGATAGTCCAAGCGAACCAAAGCGCTTGGTTGAACGCCACATCAGGTCGTTCAGATATTCGGTGGCAAGCGCGTCTCGGCCTTCGAGCAGGGGAGCGAAGTGGCTGGAAATGAGTGCCTCAACCGGCTCGCCGAAGCTGCATCTGCCCAGCCCCCACATGCCGTTGTCGGCAACCACTTGAACCCAGACTTCTCGGCCGCCAAATCCCGGAATGCCACCTGGGACGTTCTCCCGCCACTCCGGGTACATGCCCATTGGCGAACCACGTGGCGCAGTTTCATTCCAGCTTGGCCGACGCTCTTTGGAGCGCGGCGGGATTGCCGGGATGTCCAGATCTACGACTCTCACATGCTTGATCTTCATTGCTGAAAGATCGTGACGGCCAGAGTCGCCTGAGTCAACCCAATGAGGCTAGGCGGTGCGCCTGCGCTTCTTCTTGCGCTTGCTCACACGATCCATTGCACGGGCGTGCGCTCGCTCAAGTTGGGCACTGAGAGCTCTTGCAGACTTCACCGCCCGTTTGACGCGGTGCTGAATATCTCCAGCGTGCCATGGCTTTGGGACAAAGTCCCGGGCACCAATGCTCATGCAATTCTCAATGATGTTTCTGTCCGTATCGCCCGTGACCATGATCACAGAGGTCTTCCGAATCTCCTGGTTGCCCTTGATGGTGCGCAACACCTGAATTCCGTTCAGCCGAGGCAACGTGAGGTCCAAGAGGACAACATCTGGCTTGTGTTCAAGAACCATTGCTTCAACGGCACCGCCATCCACGGCCTCGATAGTCCTATACCCGGCGCGTTGCATGCAATCGACGAGCGGGAGACGGGCGTACTTTTCATCCTCCGCGACAAGAATCAGAGCCGTGTCAGGATCTTCTGGAGGCGGTGGGATTATCGCAACCGGAATGATGTCTGGCACTTTAAACTTGCCAGACGGCTTGAAGTCGATGACCTTCTTTTCGGCAGTGTCTTTCTTGCTGGGAACGAAGACCTCTCGACCGCTCGACGACTCGCCATCAATAGGTGGCAAGGGGGCCGGTGGTTCAGGCGCTGCTTCCGGAGGCGCAGCTTCTTCTTCCGCCACGTCCTCATCGTCATCATCAATGAACATTGAAAGATCAGGGTCAGCTGCCGAAGAAGCCGCTGCAACTGACAAAGCGGCCGCGTCTGGCCCCATTGTTGATCGGGATCTCTCTACGTCACCCATCGCGAATTTGACGCGCATCTCAATTTGGCCGTCTTGCCACGGCTTCAGAATATAATGGTGACATCAAGCTCTTCAGCTCTGTCACGGTCAGACGGGCGACCGCGTACTGACACGATGATCACGCAAGTGGTCATTACGATAGGGTCCTGACGAATAATCGAAAGGACTTCCAGACCACCTAGCTCTGGCATTTCCAGATCTAGCAGCAGGATGTCTGGTCGCTGTTGCGCAACCATATCTAGTGTTGACGGACCGTCCTCTGCAAAGAGAACTTCATGCCCCTCGGCTTCCAGAAGGCGCTGAATAGCGTCTCTGATCTCCGGGTCGTCATCTGCAACCAGGATTCTCCCCATATATGTACTCAGGTTTGTCCCTGCCCATGAGACTTACCCAATCCCCCCTGTTCTCCTATTTATGCTGCTTCAGTTGATTTCCGATTAGCGCGTTCGTCACCGCTACCTAGCGGCTTTTTTTGCGTCGGCCTCGCCGAACTCCCACGATGGCCCACTACAGTCGATCTGGAAGATACGCCCAGTCGGCGTTTCGCCCTGTTCACGGCTCGTTCCGCCTGCTGCATGCGTGCTCGTGAGGCTTTGAACGCTCTTAGCACTCTGTTTTGCAGATCACCGGTATGCCATGGCTTGATGATCATATCTCTGGCACCCAGAGTCATTGCGGCTGAGTACGCATCCTGACCTGCCGTCGCACTGGTCATGATTACGGAGGTCATCCGGGTTTGCGGATTCCCTTTGAGTTCCCGCAACAATTGATATCCGTCCCGACGTGGCATGTCCGTGTCCAACACCACCACATCTGGCTTGTCAGCGGCAACCCACTTGATGACATATTCGGTGCGATCTTCGTTGAGCACGATGTAGCCAGACATCTCAAGAGCCACCTTGAACTTGCTCTGCTCTTCCTCATCGGTATCAACGACCAACACTCTGGCATCACCGCGGTCAGGTGGCTTGGACCACGTACTCTCTTCAGTGGCGGCCTCGCCGGTATTCGCGTCAACTTCCGTTATCATGCCCACCCAGCGACCGGTTTCGTGGTTGAGCTTTTTATCTTGATATCAGAGACGGGCCCATCCTCAAGATCAGCCTGGTGTACTTGATTGAAATCTTGGCCGGCTTATCCAGCTCTACGCCCTCAACCGGTGCGCCGGTGCGGTCAGTGAAGGTCAGGTCCGCGATGGTCTTGCCCATCTTGAGCCGAAGAGTCGCGGGAATAACCGGCTCATCTTCTGCCACGCGTTGAGCATCAAGGGCCATCGTTAAAGGAACAGATCCCGCTGGCAGGTCTACCCGAACACGACCATCTTGAGTCGTCACACGACCGCCCTCAAGCGGCGTAATGATTTCAGTTGAGACTGACCTGTTCGCCTCTAGATCATCATCGTCAGGCTCGCCAACTGAGTCCTCGGGCGCTGATTCAGAGAAACCGCCGAGTCCGTCAATATCTACCGTACCTCGATCGACTCCCTCTGCGGATGCCTGGTCCCACGGTACGGCGGGTACCATTCCAGCGCCTTTGAGCGCCCACTTCACCCGGAGCTCAATCTCACCATCCATCCAGGGCTTGTTGATGTAATCCACCACGCCTAGATCAACGGCTGAGTCGCGATCTTTGGGAGCGCCTTTCACGGTGACCATAATCACCGGAAGATTGGCGGTGGCCTTGTTCTTCCGAAGCTCCTGGAGCACCTCAATGCCATCTTTCTTGGGCATTACGTTGTCCAGCAACAGAACGTCTGGCTTGTGAGAGGCGATCATCTCAAGAGCCGCGTCACCATCTTCAGCCTCGATCACATCGTGACCTTCAGCCTCTAGCAGTCTCGATAGAGAAGCGCGGATTCCAGTTTCATCGTCTGCGATTAGAATTTTGCCCATTGGGGGTGGCAGTTCCTCAGATAGTTGCGGTGTCCAAACACCGTGTGGGCTGATTGAGGAAATCGATAAACACTATGCGCCTGATTTCCATTCCATCACCCGGATTGATATCGCTTATCAATCTAGTTTGGAGATCAAGCGCCAACGCCACAACGCGACAATCTACATATGAACGGGTGGAAAACCCACACATGTGGCCCCGGGCTTGCGTTCCGGATATCGGCCAGGTCGCGCCCGGTAGGGGGCAGAATTCGGGGGCTGTAAGCTACTCGTGGTCGTCTGGAATAACTTCCAGTTTGGTGATGTCAGAGTCTCTCAACTCATCAAGCACGGACTCTCTCCGGGCATTAACCTTTGCTGCCTTGCCTTTAGGCTGGCGCGGTCGCTTCTTTTTCCTGCCGCCACGAACTTTCGCCAACAGTAGGGA
>CAUZJA010000155.1:0-6697 GCA_963579925.1 Dehalococcoidia bacterium
GCTTGAAGTCAAAGCTCGCGTAGTAGGTTCGATTATTAGCGATGGTGGGTTGATGGGCCCAACCACGAACATTGGCCAGTTGGAGCACGTGTTTGCTCGCAGGCCAGGTACGGGTACCGGTGAGGAAGATCACTTTCGAATCTGGATGTTCCTCAAGGACGCCGATGGCGTTCCGCTACCGGTTGTTGATCGCGCAATTGTTCCTGAAGAGCTTGATCTGGACCCTGCGCCTGAGCCCATGGCAAAGGTGAAGAAAAGTGAATCTGTGCCGGGCATCGATAGTCCGGCAGATGTCATCAAGGCGAAGCGTTTCGAGTTGGTCGATGATGAGGGTAAGACCGTCGCAGTGCTCGGCGCACTCGCGAACGGCTCGCCACATCTTGTCCTCTCTGATCAGACTGGTCGGATGCGCGCCGCAGTTGCGCTATCCAAGAACGGCACGCCTCGAATCATCCTGTTTGACGAGGTAGGCGAGAGGATCTGGGAAGAACCTAGTCCTGTTCAGGTGCCGACGCGACAGCAGAAGGCTGCCTGAGCGAGAGACTCATCTTTCGGATGTGACGCGCTTCGGCCGATAAGGCGAAGCGCGTTTTCTTTTAAGCGCTGTTTCGCCGAAGGGCAGGCCACCGGGAGCTGCCGGGCTTGCCCGGCCCACGTCACACCTGGGCGCGACGCCGGAAGAGGCGGGGCAAGCCCCACAGCTACCGGGACGCGGGATATGTCCACGATGCTTTTATCGTGCGGTGTTCAAAAACTGGATAATGGCCCCCTGCATATCCGGATCCTTCTCAATCCAGCCCCACGGATTTGGGAACGATTCCCGTTGAACCTGCGTTATGTATCTCAGGATGCTGCAGCGCTCCTAACTGAATTCCCGATGAATGTGTCGGGACGGTAAGGAGGAGGGACACTTGGACGAGAACCAGGCGATCAAACTCTGCCAGGAAGGGCACCAGGCCGCTTTTAGAGTGGTCGTAGATCAGTACGGCGATCTCATGTACGGAACCGCTCTGATAATGACTCGCGACCGAATGCTCGCTGAGGACATCGTGCAAGACGCTCTTGTCCTTGCCTGGAAGTCGATAAAGAAGTTCGAGGCAGGAACCAACCTCAGAGCGTGGCTCATGACCATTCTGATCAACCGCGTGAAGAATGTGATGCGGCGCAAACGTCCCGCAGAGATCAGTTCCGACGAGTCTTACGAAGAGCCATATTCCAGCTACAACGCCCTGGATGCGGTGATTACCGCAGAAGAGGCGGTGCGAATCCGATCTGCGGTTCACGAGCTCGCTTTTGAGCCGCGGCAGGCTGTTGTACTCCGCTTCTACGCGGAGATGACCGTGCCTGAGATTGCACGCACGCTCGGCTGGAAAGAGGGCACCGTGAAGTCTCGATTGCATCGAGCGCTAAGGCAGCTTCAAGGGGTACTTGATCCCCCGAATCCCGACCAATCTCCCGCCCCTGTTTTGCTCCAAGAGGAAGGCATGCAGCGATGAATAACGATACGAACTCATTCCCAATTGAACCGAAACTATCCACGTTTTTTGATGAAGAGCGTGCAGAAACCCATGCACCGGTTGATCTGTTTGACCGGATTGAAGAACGTCTGATGGAGCAGGACTCCAAACGAGGCTGGACGCGAGTCTTCTCGTTCGCCAGTGGCCATGGTCAGATGCTAGGTATTGGTATTGCCGCCGCGCTTGTGATTATGGTTGGCGCTTCGCTGGTAACGTTTTCGGGCAATGGCTTTTTAATTTTAGGTGACTCGGGTACCGCCGGCAATCCTGGTGGTCAAGTCACGGTCGGCGCCGGTTCACCGTTGTCCTCAGAGACGCAAGCGGCGGTTCCTCGAGCTGCCGCGGGTGAAACAGTTGTGCAAACGGTTACCGTTCAGAGGGTGCTCGCCGACCAGGTTCTGCAGACCGTAGTTGTGTTGGAAAGTGGCGGCAATTCCGGGGCTCCGATAGCAGCGGCTACGGTAACTCCGTCTCCCTGGCTCGCCCTGTCAGCAGCTGAGACAATCGGGCTAGCCAACATTCCAGCGGGTGGCTACGCCATCACGCAAGAGCAGTATTACGAACTGTTGAGGCAGGCTCTTGCTGGAGAGCTTGTTGCTCCGCTGGAATCGCCTTCAGGCACGTTCTTTGAGAACTACGGCGTCAATCCGTTTACGACCACATTGGTTGATCCGATTACGACGTTCGCGATGGATGTTGATACTGCTTCTTACACACTGACACGAGGTTGGTTGAACTCAGGGAGCGTACCGCCTCCTGACGCCATTCGTGTCGAAGAGTTCGTCAACTACTTCGACCAGGTCTACCCGGATACCAATGACACGTTTGGTATCAACGTTGATGCCGCTGTGTCACCGTTCCACGATGATGGCAGGCTTCTCCTGCGAGTTGGTGTGAATGCCGAGGACATCAACGTTGGCGACCGGCGTGTTGCCACGCTTAGTTTCGTGATCGATACCTCTGGCAGTATGAGTCGCGATGATCGATTGGAACTCGTCAAACGAAGTATCGGCGAACTTGTCGCGAACCTACGTACCGGCGACCGCATAGGTGTGGTCGAGTACGGTTCAACGGCACGACGGTTGATTGAGCCGACGACCGATAAGGGCGCTGTGCTGTCGGTTGTGAACTCGCTAGTGGCGCGTGACTCCACTAACGCTGAGGAAGGCCTCCGATTGGGCTACGCAATGGCAGAAGAGAACTTCGTGCCGGGCAACATCAACCGGGTGATCCTGATGTCGGATGGCGTCGCCAATGTTGGTGAGACCGGGCCGAACGCTCTGCTCCAGGACATCAAGGAGACGGCGCAGGACGGCATCACGCTCTCCACGGTTGGTGTGGGTCTTGGCAACTACAACGATGTGCTTATGGAGCAACTCGCCAACAACGGCGATGGCAACTACGTGTACATCGATACTGTCAGTGAAGCGACCCGACTGTTTGGCAACGGCCTGACCGGGTTGCTTGAGGTAGTCGCTGCCGAGGCGAAGATCCAGGTTGAGTTCAACCCGGAGGCGGTCGCAATGCACCGACTGGTGGGCTACGAGAACAGATCGCTGACGACCGAGGAGTTCCGTGACGACACGGTGGACGCAGGTGAAGTTGGCGCTGGCCACACGGTCACGGCCATCTACGAGTTGCGATTGCTCGACGACCCAACTGGCGACATCGGCGAAGTGCGAGTGCGCTATACCGATCCAGATTCCGGTGTGGTGAGCGAGATCGCGCTCCCGGTGGATCAGTCAGTGGCAAACGTTGCATTCGATAGTGCCGCCGCCGCTTACCAGGTGACGGCAGTCGCAGCGATGTTCGCCGAGGTTCTTCGCGAGAGTCCGAACGCCAGCGATGTCTCGCTGGATGAACTTGCTGAGACCTTGAACCGGCTATCGAGTTCAGGCAGGCTGACGGATTCACGCTCGGTGGAATTGCTTGAATTGATACTGACGGCGAAGGCTCTTGGAGTCACCGGCTACATCCCGGCCGGAGAGTAATGCGCTTCAAGAGCTAGTCGCTCTTCCACTCCCCGCGCCAGCCGCCCCGGAATCCCCACTCCGGGGCGGCTTTGGCATTGCATGCAGCACATTAGGTAAGGGGCGTGGGCTTCGAATTTCACGGTGCCCACTATCGCGATGTCATCCTCGTATCTTGTAAAGGGTGAAGGCAGTGCACGCCGCCACGCGACTAATGCAGCGACGAAATCCCTTTCGCGTTCTCTGCAGTCCACTCTTCTGAGACCGGACCTGCGAATGGTGGGGATTCGAAACGGGGCGGGGATTCGACCACGCGTGGATCGTCGTTAGCTCGCAGTTCTGCCATGAGTTGATCGTGGAGTTGGGCGCGGACTTCGGAGTAGCCGGGTTCGCTAGCCACGTTAGTCATATAGTCGGGGTCGGCGCGGAGGTCGTATAGCTCTTCTTGCGGGCGTTTACCGAAGCCGAGCCAGAATAGTGGCTCCACTTCTGGTTCTGCGCGGTGGTGGACCATCCAGGCTTTGGTTGGGCCTTTGTCGATGTCTGAGAAGGCGGTCTCGTACGTGCCGAGCAGTTCTTCTCGCGATGGGGGCGGGGCATTTAGATCATCTAGCCCTTGCGGATCGCCGATGGGCCAGCGGTCGGGTTCGAAGTTGTGGATGTACAGGTAGTTTTTTGTACGAATGGCGCGTTGCGGGTACGGAAGGTGGCCTTCACGTGCTCCGGCGACGTGGCGTTCACGGCCGGTTATGACGAATGTGCGGTCGGCGTCGATCTGGCCGTTGGCGTCGCTTTCGAGGACTGGCACAAGACTTTTGCCAGGGATTTGGCCGGGCATATAAACTCCAGCCGCGTCCAGGAATGTGGGGGTAAGGTCCATCAGGTTTACGAAATCGTCGACGACATGACCGGGCTCCACATGACCGGGCCAGCGGACGGCCAATGACACTTGCGTGCCGATGTCGTAGAGATTGCACTTGGCGCGGGGGAATCCGGGGATGCCGTGGTCGCCGCTAACGACGACCATCGTGTTCTCAAGCTCGCCGATGGCTTCTAGCCGTTCCAGCAGCACACCCAATCCGGCGTCGAACGCCAGGACCTCGCCAAGGTAGTCGTTCACGTCTTCTCGCACTTCGCGGACGTCTGGAAGGAAGGCTGGCAAGCGGCCTTTCAGGTCGTCGGGGTCGAGACCCCACATCGCCTTCCCGGAGCCTTGCTCCCACACTCTGTGCGTGTTGGTTGGTCCCCACCAGTAGGCAAATGGCGAGTCGTCTTTTCGGTCGTCAAGGAATGAGTTGAAGTTCTGGCGCGTCTCGTCCAGCATCGCCTCTTTGGCGGCATCGAGCCCGTTCTTCGGGATCATCTCAGTTGAGTTAATGGAGAAGTTGTTGAACAGCGTGCCTGCCGACTCGTACGCAGTTCGAGCGCCGCCGTAGGGTGCGTTGGTTGCGAGGCCGGGCGACCAGACTTTGTAGGTGTAGCCGATGTGGTAGCCGGAGTCTTCCAGGAGCAGCGGGTAGGTTGGAATGCTCTCGTCCCAGCGTGCGCCCTGCAGAATTGCGCCCATGCCGGTCTGCCAGAAGTAGCGGCCTGTGAGTAGCGAACTGCGGCAGGGCGTGCATGTTGGCGCGGGGACGTGGGCGTTCTTGAAGATCGCTCCTTCGCCTGCGATGCGATCAAAGTTGGGAGTGTCGATGAGCTGGTTGATCGAGCGATTGCTCTCGAACTGGCGATATGCGCTGGCGTAACGGCCCCAGTCGTCGGCGAAGGCAAACACAATGTTGGGTCGCAATTCGGTCTCCTGTGATGTCGTGGCGGGGCAAGCCCCGCAGCTACCGATACGATCATCGGGATGCGCACCCAAAGCTACATGTCTCAACACGGTGTCGCAATCTCAGGCACGACTTGCAATACACTCAGATCCGATAAACGAACGCACAGGAGATATGCATCACAACTGAATCCCCATCGGCAGGGTCCAAGCCCCGGCCTTCAAGTACTGATTACGGCGATCTGAAAAAGATCCTCACTGACGCAGGACTCCGGGCGAATCAACCTCGGTACTACATCTTCAAGGCTGTGTTCAACGCGCTGGGGGTTGCTGGCACCGTGGCGCTCGCCCTCTGGTCTCCAAATCCTGCCGTACTTGTCGTGAGCGCTGTGTTGTTTGGGCTGATGCTCACGCAGAACGGCATGCTTGGGCATGACGTGGCTCATCGACAAGTGTTCAAGAAGAGCCGCTGGGTTGCAGGAGCCGGGTGGATTCTGGGCAATCTGTTCATGGGTATCAGCTACACGTGGTGGACGCGCAAACATAACCTGCATCACGCCAACCCGAACCACATCACCGATGACCCCGATGCTAACTATCCCGTGCTCGCTATGTTTCCGGGGCAGATCGCAATGCGATCCAGATTCCAGCAACGATTGATCGCGTTCCAACACTTTCTATACCCCGTCTGGTCGCTTGCTGTCTTCTTCAGCATGCGAGCTGGCAGCGTGGAGCAGATATTCGGTCGCGGTAGTATGCCCTACCGAGCTCCACAGGCGATTGGCATTGCGCTCCACTGGGTGCTCGTCGGGGCGCTCCTGACGCAGCTTGGCGGATGGCCGGAAGCGCTTACCTTCTTCCTTGTTAGCCAGTTCACGTTTAGCCTCTACAACGTTGCCGTCTTCGCTCCTAACCACAAGGGAATGGCGATGATGTCCGACGACGAGCCGCTCGATTTTCTGCGTACGCAGGTGCTCACGGCCCGCAACGTTCGCGGCAGTTGGATGATCGATTTCATGTACGGCGGTCTCAACTACCAGATTGAGCATCACTTGTTCCCGTCGATGCCTCGCAATCGTCTAAATGACGCTCGTCCGTTGGTGGAGAAGTTCTGCAAGGAGCGCGGCGTTTCGTATCACGAGACGACGGCGGTTGAGTCGTACTTGGAGATATTCCATCACCTGAAGGACACGAGTGCGCCGGTAAGAGAAGGCACTACTCCTGCTCCGTAGGTGCTCCGCACTGGACATGGCTGCGCCGCCGCGTAAGCCGTAGTGGCGCATGGTGTGCGCCCTTCTCCTTGACCTGACCTCCTCAAACGTATCCAGTTGAAAGATCAGATACTGGAAGTATTGAAGGGAGGCAGAAATGCCAAGAAAAGGACATAGCCCGGAACAGGTACTCAACAAACTCCGGCAAGTCGAAGTTGCCGTTGCAGG
>CAUZJA010000156.1:0-6691 GCA_963579925.1 Dehalococcoidia bacterium
ATCGAGATTGACGCGATCGCGGTTAGATAATGCCTGCCTGACGGGCATTTAGCGCGGGGCGCTGAAGGGCGAATCCCACGATGCTGTCACGCGATTGCCTGGCACCGTAGGGGTGCCCCTTGTGGGTACCCGGCTGTTGGATGACTGGCGTTCGCGAAACGAGGGCAACCACAAGGGTTGCCCCTACGCGTGATGCCACAACGCGGTGCGCCACGGAATCAAATGGTGCGGGCGCAGGCCATGCGGCGCCTTAACCCTGGCGCTTTTTCCACTCCGCGTGGAGGCGATTTGTTTCTTCGTTGAACGGGTATAACGACTTGGGCGAGATGCCTTCGCGCTGGGTATGCTCGATTAGCGCTTCCTCAACCTCATCGTGGTGCTCAGCCTCGTCGATGATCTCTGCGGCGAGTTGCGAAGGCAGAACTACGATACCGTCGTCATCACCCATGATGATATCGCCAGGCCACACCAGTACGCCGCCGCACGCGACCGGCTCGTTGACTTCATACGGCATGATGAACGGCTCGCCAACCGTTGGGGTGCTACCGCCCGCGAACACGGGAAAGCCATACTGGATGACCTTATGGCCGTCCCGCACACCACCATCCGTCACCAGTCCAGCCGCCTTTTGGGTGAGGATGCGTGAGAAGACCACGTCACCGCCCGTAGAAGTACCGCTCATCCCCATCGCATCGCCAACAAACACATCACCCGGCTTGAGCGCTTCAAGCGCCCGCCAGCGAGGCGTCTCATTCCACCCCTCACCGTGTTCGCCGGTGGCAACTCGTTCTCCAAGGTCCGGACGTGATGGCAGGTACCGGAGCGTGACTGCTCGACCAACCATTCGGCGGCCTTTCGCCAGGCTGTGGACGCCCTCCATGTAGACCTTGTCGTAACCCCGTCGCAGCAGCTGACCCAACACGGTTGCGTTCGACACGTTTCGTAGTCGTTCAATCAGCTCGTCTGATACCTGTGCGGTCGGTTCTGCCACGTCGTTTCCTCCTGTGTTCTCAATATTTCAAGCGGCGCTCAGTATATGTGGTCGCCCAACGGGCTTCCACAAATCCCCTCTCCCATCGGGAGAGGGAGAGTACGAGGGAGCGTCTGAATGTCGGCCACGCCACATCAACCCAACGACCGGGAGACCACGCTAAATCGACCTCGCATGGCCCTTTCGACTGGCCTATGGGACAGAGATCACGCGCTAGATTCGGCTATGGGCGCTAGACTTGTTTGATGTCTGGAATCACAGGAATCATCATCGCCGGTGGCCGGTCTTCACGACTGGGCCAGTCGAAGCCGCTCCTTAGAGTAGGCGGTCAGCTCATGCTGGCCCGAATTGCGGCGGCCTTGGGAAAAGTGTGCGAAGAGACGATTCTGGTTGTTCGATCTGATCAGGATGACGCTGTCGCAGACACGGCGCTGAAACTCCGAATGCACGTAGTGTCAGACAACTTTGACGATACTGGACCGATGGGCGGGATTGAAGCTGGGCTGCGGGCTGCGACCACCGATTTCGCGTTCGTCACCGGCGCCGACCACCCATTTGTGTCATACGAACTCATCACCGCGCTGAGCGAACTTTCCGCTGGCTACGACGCGGTGGTCCCGGAGATCGGCGAGTTACTTCAGCCATTGCAATCGCTGTACCGGAGATCGTTGGCCGATGAGATTACGGCAGCGCTAGAAGCAGAGCAGCGTTCGCCAATGAACTTCCTACGGGGCCTAATCGATGTGGACCGCGCACTGGTGTACCCGGAGACCAGCGCCCGTGCACTTGATAGCGATTTGCGGACATTCACGGATATCGACACGCCGGATGATCTGACACGCGCCCGCGCAATGCTAAAAAAGTCAGAAGTGATCAGGCCGGATATCCGCGGAACGGGCATCTAGTCCGCCGGAACGCTTACTCGTACCGCAGCGCCTCTGACGGGTAGATCTGCGATGCCTGGCGGGCGGGCCAGTATGTGGTGATCATGGCGAAAGCCCAGGCGATTGCCACGATGGCCATCATATTCAGCCACGGCACATGGAACTTCAGGCCTTCAATATCTTTGCCAATCTCCTGGACGATGTTGTAGGAGATCATCGATCCAAGACCAATCCCAATGCCGATTCCCAACAGCGCTATCACTGTCGACTCAATCAGGAACCCAGCCTGGATCATCCAGCCCTTGTAGCCGATTGCTCGCATCATCCCAATCGACTGTCGACGCTCGACAACTGCTCTGAATGAGATCACACCCAGACTGGCCATTCCAACCAGCAAACCCAGCCCCATGAAGCCCTGGAAGAGCAAATTGAACGCGTCGCCCTGCTCCTGATTCTGCCTGATCAAGAACTGCGCTGAATCGGCCTCCATGCTGTTGTCCAGGAATACCGTTTCCAGCTTCCCCGCAATCTCGTCTGCTCGTGCTGGGTCTGTCAGTCTGAACTGATAAATAGTGAACGGTACCGGCACACCGGCGACTTCTTGAAGCAATGGGGCTGCGGAGAACACGGTCGCTATGGCGTTGCGATCACCGAACTCTTCTCCAGACGCGTCCAGGACATTCGCAAGGTTATCCATATAGGCGATGATCTTCCGCTCCGTGATCTCGCCACGCCCGCCGGCTGCGCGGATTTGCACCGTGATGGATTCGACATCTTCTTCGCTCTCGGTCGAAATACCATCAACCGTGAACTGCTCTGACTGTGGGCCAGCGAATCCGCTTGGTGGCGTGATTACCTGACCGTTCATGACGGCCAGCGAGGAGTCGTCCCGCAAGGCTTCCCAAATCTCCGCATCCGTCGTTCCATATGCGTGATCCCAGTGGGTGAATTCGATAAGGCTGGTGCGCAGGTACTCGTCATCCAGTCCGCGAACTACTATGGGCTTGAACGCGATCTCCTCGGCTTCATTCTGCCTTGCCTCACCCCGAATTTGGCCTGTGCGGGAGATCACTTCGAAATCGGAAGCCGAAATCTCTGCCGATGCAGCGATGGCCGCATCAAGATCTACGATCGGTAGATCTCGGCTCGTTGTGCCACGGATGTCGTAGCCGCCCGTCACCCGGTCGGGCTCCTCCTCAAGCACGCTGCCAATGTTGTTGAGAATTGCGAACACAATGAGCGTGAAGATAACCAGAGAGAACATAGCTATGGTCAATCCGGTGCGGAATTTTGCCGCGAGCGGATACGCGATTGACGTTCTGATAACCGGCTTCATCGAGCCAAATGGGCCAAGCCCCCGCTCGAGAATCATCGATAGCGTTTCTGCGTTGTTCATGACGACGAACACGGCTGATCCGACCATGAAAACACCCGAGAGTATGAACATCTCGAAGTCACCTTCAATCTCGCCAGTCAGCCAGTTCAGGGAATCGAACGGCAACGACCAGAAGATGAGTACTAATCCACCGGAGATTGTGTACGACACCTGAGAAGCCCTGACGCGCAGTCGACCGGACCTTCTGAAGAGCCATCCAACCACCTGGCCAACACCGATCAAGAAGAGGCTCGCGCCAATCGCCCACACTGCGGCCTGCCCACCGTCGATTCCTGAGAGCGCCACCAGAACACCCGTGATAAGCGCCGGTGCACCAATGCGGTTCCACGGCTGAATCAGTTGCCATATTGAGATCACGATTCGAATTATCCAAACGATAGGCAAGAAGAAGGAATAGATCAATAGCCACCCAGCCCCTTTAGGTTGAGCAACGCGTTTTCGTCTTTTTTGAATAACCCCTATTCCCACCGTCGCGATCATAATCGGTGTCAACTGCGTTAGGCCCATGATGATCCACCAAAACCCAATCGATACGGCGGCCCCGTACGATCGAAAAATCCGATGTTCGTTGGTCTTCGCAAGAAATCCGAATACGACGACAGCAATAACTACGAAGCCTATGGCATATAAAAGTGCATCCCTACGTTTTCGCCCCTCACCCCAATCTCGCGCCAACATCTCCTCGTAGACGATATGAATCGGCGTAATAAGCGCCCAGCCAATGTTCTGGAAACGTCTGCTCAGCGAACGCGTCCGAGGCCGCACAAGCTCTTCAGGCAGCCCACGTATCGCAGTCACAATCGTCAGCTTGCTAACCCTGTAGGCCGACACCGCAACCGTCATCAACGTCAGCAGTACACCTGAGCAGAACGCCACAACAATAGATGCTGTTGAAATGCTTGGGCGAACCCTGAACGCGCTCTCGTCAGTCGCAAATATGGAGTTCATGATCGTAACCAGCAGGAACGCCGCCAGGATCCCGAGCAATGTGCCCGCCAGACCAGCGAGAAGTGCGTAGGCCGAACCCTCAAACGTGAACATTCGCACCAGATGCCCGCGCTTCGTACCAATCGCGCGGGCCATCCCCATCTCCTGCTCTCGGGCACCCGCGAGCATCACGAACACCAGGAAGATGAGTAGCAGGCCCACGATGATGGAGAAGGAGCCAAAAACCATAAAGAAGAGGGTAAAGGTGGTTCCCACGAGTTCCGCGATCTCAACCAGGAAGGCCTTGATGTCCGTGACCCGCAACACCGGAAGCTCCAATGCGAGAGGGAGCGCCTGAACGGCCTGCTCACGGAACCCTGCCTCTTCAAGCCCGGCCACCACCGCCACTGCCACACCATCGTCTGCCATCAACACGGCAAATTTGTCGCTGCGATCAGGCTTCCGCAACTCGCCTGCCAATTCGGTCAGGTCGTCAGCAAGTCCGCCGGAAATGCCTGCAGTCTCCAGACGTGCATCAATCGCATCCGCAATCTCATCACCCTTGAGTACATCGAAAAGCTGATCAGCAATGTCTGTACGTATGAACTTCAGCCTGAGATCGTCCGTGACCTCATCAGATAGATCGAGCCCTCCCAGGACATCGCCTCTATTCGAGATATCAACCCGGTTGAACTGCCCTTCCCTGTCCATGATCCGCTGCATCTCTGGCAGCCCCATGAGAACACGTGGATCGGTGGACGCCAGCCCCCCACGCTCAAGCACATCACGCACAACGAACTCGTGGCGCCCGGTGGGCGTGACGATGAATACACTGTCCCCGGCCACAGCGGCAACATTTCGCGCCGTATCAACGTTGATATAGATCTCGCCCGGCGCAAGTTGGCTCAAAGTTACAGTGGAGCCATCAGTGGACTTCAGTTCACCAAAATCATTCGCCGCAACCACCTCAAACCCACGAACGTCAGCACGCGCCTCCGTACGTCCAGAGCTCGGATTGGTGATCGGCAGTCTCTCAGTGATCAGCGCCATCACGCCGTCAATACGTTCATCACCGTCCGTCGCGCTCCGAACCAGATCCAGATCAGACTGGTCGAGATAGTCGTCGCCAAGGAACGCTAGTGTCGGCGACCTGATAGCTTCGTCGGTGTGTCCAAGGCCATCGACAACTACGAACGACCGGATCGAGTTCGTAATCGTGTCTCCAACGCCGAGCGACGCAGCAATGATCATTGTGCTCAGCATCAACCCAACGACAATTAGCGCGGTCTGCGCAGGTCGACGTGGAATATTGCGCAGTGCGAGCTTCAGAAATACGCGATTGCGAAGCGCTGATGCAGCGATCGCCACGAGAACGACCACCAGGGTAATCGCCATCCCCATGGCCAGCGGCCCCATTGGAATTACGCCAAATAGTTCATTCATATCTGGTTAGTCAGCGGCCTGAGTTTGCGGCGCATCATCAATGATCTCGCCGTCGCTCATCCGCACGATTCGGCGTGCAGAACTCGCAACGTCGTCTGAGTGCGTCACCAGCACAAACGTCTGGTTGTTATCACGGTTGAGCTGCGTAATGAGCTCCATGATCTCTTGCTCGTTCTCAGAGTCCAGGTTTCCCGTCGGTTCATCAGCCCAGACAATCGCCGGCTCGTTCGCCAGTGCGCGAGCCACAGCAACGCGCTGGCGTTGCCCACCTGAGAGCGCCGCTGGCTTGTGGTGCGCCCACTCAACCAGCCCAACCTGGTCCAACTTTTCCAGCGCCGTTATGCTTGCCATCTTGCTGCTCACCCCGGCCACCAGAAGTGATAACTCAACATTCTCCTGGGCACTCAACACTGGGAGCAGGTTGAAGGTCTGGAACACAAACCCCATGGAGCGAGCACGATATTCCGATAACTCATCGTCCGTAAGTTCGCTCAAAGACTGGCCGTTGATCTGCACGTCACCAGCGTCAATACCGTCCAGTCCAGACAGGCAGTTCAAAAGCGTCGTCTTACCGCAGCCGGAAGGTCCCATGACTGCGACGATTTCACCCTTCTGGACTTCAAGGCTGACGCCGCGTAGAGCGTGAACTGAGTCGCTGGCGGTGCGATATATCTTGTCGATGCTAGCGGCTTCGATTATCGGCTGGGTATCTGATTGCTGTTCAATCATCTTTGCGTGCGGCCCTGCGGCCAACTCCTCGATCTGCTCTGGAATCTGCTCTGGCGACTAACTCTAACGAGCACCGCTAGCGTCCACCTGCAACTACAGATTCTATTGGTTTGCGAAAACTTTCACACACGCCTAAGTATTACGGCGACCAGCACCACACCGGACTCGCCGGTTTGCCGTATTGAGGCTATCCCTGCCCGCACCGCGTTTGCTCGCATTACTTGCTCTCAACGTGCGCTTCTCCCACCGCACCCCTAATTCATAACCGGCAGAGACCCTCACGTTGGTCGCAGAGCCTCCCCGTCTCAGGGTGACTGTGAA
>CAUZJA010000157.1:0-6675 GCA_963579925.1 Dehalococcoidia bacterium
CGCTACCCTAGTGATGAGTGATCCCGGCTGTCCTGGGGACGTTTGGAACAGCGTCAACCGGTGCAGCCATGGCGCCTGCGTTGCGGGTGTTCACCATCCCATTTCTGATCCTGACAGTCCTGATGCTGGGCAGAGCGTGGTACCTCGAGCTTAGTGCGAAAGAACACTGGCGCGGTTTCTGGGCGTTGCGAAGCCGCAAGATGTTGATCGCGTCCACCGCGGTGTCGGTTGCCCACTTGGGCATGCGATTTGGCGGTCTTCTTGGCGAACGCCCGTTTTAATCGCAAGCGAAACTACCTGATCAGCAGGCTTGCTCCGATGTATCGCAGGCCAAGCCGTTCAGTGACGCGCTTGGATGAATTGTTGGATTTCGCGTGTCCGTAAAACCGCACATGCTTTTTGATATCGGGATGTAGAGCCCAGCCAGCTGTGGCAGCGGCACCAAACCCCGTCCGCGTAAATCTGGCACCGTGTCCACGCCGACTTCCACCCCTTTTTTTCCGATCCGTACCGTCTCCCCGATTGCAGCAATCTTCCCTTCGTGGAGTCCGATGCACAAAGGGCTCCAAATATCGGAGGGGGTCCTGAATCCCATTGACTTCAGACCTTCAGGAATCGAATCGTTAGTCTCCAGTTCAGCGACTAGTTGATCCCCTTCGGGAGTACCCGATATCACGAGCGTTTTATCGGTTTCGTACGAGAAATCGACAGGAAACACGTAGTTCAGACCCTGACCGACCTGGTCTTCGGTCGGAGAAAGCAACTCAAGGTACTCGCCCAGATACAGTGGTTCGCTGTTTGAGTCGAACAGGGGAGGCTCATCGGCTGCGAGCACTTGTAGTTCGTGTGCCACCGCATCGTCGACATCGCGATGAATTTGGAACACGTTTCCTGTTTCACAACCAGCCAGATAGAAACGTGGGCCGCCACTCGTGTCTGGCTTGTTCTCAGAGAGTATTCGGCCTGAATCTCCCAGCACAAAGAAAGTATCCGCGTGAAGCGCGATCAAATCCAGATCGCTGATCGAATCGTGAGAACTCGTCAATCGGAGTCGTCGTCGAGGCCGATCTTCTCAAGATCGCGCGCCTCACGACGCTGCTCATCGGTCAATTCGCCGTCCGGTGTACTAGATCCGTTCGCGGTCGTTGGCGGAAGTGGTTTGCGAAGCGATGAGCCGGTCAGGCCGGTTGGCGCGTAGCCGGGATGTGCGCCTTCGGGATCTGCCTCTTCGGCCACAACTTCCGGTTCGCCAGGCTCCACCCACTCCGTGCCCTGGTTACCCTTCTGCGGATGCGCACCGTAGCCCCAGTAGATTGTCTGGTGCGGGAAGGGAATCTCAATGCCCTCCTCATCAAATCGCACTTTGATGCGCTTGTTCATCTCGCCCTTGATCTCCCACTGGGTGAGCGGCTTGCAAACGCCAAGGACCTTGATGGTGATCGCAGAATCGTCGAACGAATCCAGCCGAAGGACTTTGGGCGCTTCAATGATCATCTCGCCAAAGTAGGGGTCGTTCGCCATGCTCTCACCAATGTCGTTGAGAACATCGAAGACGTGCTGCATGTCCTCTTTGTAAGCAACGCCGATCTCAAGATGGACGTTAGACCAGTGCTTGGTGAAGTTGGATGCAACGGTGATCTCACCGTTGGGAATGACGTGAACTTTTCCGTCCAGATCGCGGAGAGTCGTACGCCTCAGATTGATCGACTCCACTTTTCCGGTCGTACCGGCGATGGTGATGACGTCACCCTGCCGGTACTGATTTTCAGCCAGAATAAATATTCCGTTGATCAGGTCACGAATGAGCCACTGTGCTCCGAAACCAACCGCCAGACCGGCGATACCAAATCCACCCAAAATTGGTCCGATTGGCACCGATAGCTCAGAGAGAATCATCATTGTGGCGATGACCGAGACGATTACCTTGGAGAAGCCTCTGGCAACGTCGATCAGCGTTTCAGATCGCTTGCCGTACTCCGCAGCATCAACTTGAGACGCTGAGACCTTTTGCACGAAACGGCGCATGACGCCCGGAAGAGCGCGATCTGCAGCCTTATTGGCAATGATGGCCAGCGCCAGGATGATCGCAATCTGGAACCCGTTGTTGGCCCACCAGTCTCGGAATCCACGTCCGATGTCTGCGAGCGCATTCAGCGCTGGCTCGACGTTGACTCCCAGCACGGAAAGGCTGCCGAGTGCGGCTGCGGTTCCGATGATGGCTCCACCCAGAATCAGGTCGGTGATCGTGGTGTAGAAGCGCGAGTGTTCTCTGGGCGAGTAGTCGAGTTGTAGCCGGTGCATGTTGTCATCGACCCAGATGATCGCGATGTCGCGATATTTACCAACGAGTTTGCGAGCGATTATCCAGCCTATGAAGGCGCCCACAACGATAATGATCGCCCAGAGGCCGCCATCGGCCAGCCAGGCCATGAATGTTCCGTCGCTTGGGTTTCCGAACAGTTCTCTCATCGTTTGATCCGTAGATCTCTATCGCGCTCCCGTTTCGCACTCTGGCGAGCCGGAGATTGCGCGATTACTCCCAAGGGGAGCCCTCGCTGCTTTGCCAGATTGTGGCGTAGTGCTTATTCTCGCCTGTGATGAGGCTTGTTAGCTCACCGCCACTACCGCTATTCGTCTCTTCACGCTCTCTGGCCGCCAACTTGCTAACCGTGTCCACGCACTCATCCAGTTGGCTACCGTCAAGTTGCCCGCCGAACATCTCATATAGCGACTCGCTAAGCCCGGCATCATCAAGCGTCAGGAATGGCCCGGTCAGGATTAGCAAAGCGACGTTTGGCATATCCCCGGGGTCTGAAAGTGATATGTCAGGATCAAGCTTCGTCAAAACGGCGCGCAGGCCATGCAGCTTGATCAGACCTTCCAACTCTTGTGGGAGCGAGAGGATCTTAAAGAACGGCCTCTCATCGCGATGCAGTAACTCCCTGAAGTCGTTCTGAACGTCATCGTAGAACGTATCGGTGAATACCTCATCCATTCGCAACACCTCAAAAAGAGGGCGATTAGGGATGTCCTTTCGACCGTCGACGACGACGATCTCATTCAAATGAGGAAGGATACAAAGGCTGATATCGGCGTCCTGGCCGATTATGCCACCTGGGTCGGAAACCATTGGTTCTCCCGGTCTTCAGTTGAGTCGAACTGGGTTATCCCGGTAACCCGCGTACATCGCGGACTACCGGAACAGGCCCTTGATACGGCTCAATATGCCGCGCGAATCGCCTCGTTTTGCTTTGTTCCAACTTACCTGAACTGATCCAGATCGATTCAAATCAGAGACGCGTTCTTTCATGAGATCAAGAATTCGCTTGTCTTCATCCTTATCCAACCAGTAGCCGGCGTCATCCGGACAGTGGTCAAGTTCAAGATTGTTTGCGCGATATCGAAATCGAACCATTGTTTTGCTGCAGTGAGGGCAACTCAGGTCTGAGTCGTGGTCCCCGTATTTGAGACTTCCCTTGCGAAGCTCCTCAGGGAAGACTTTGTTTTCGATCTCCTCAAGAGCAGGTGTTTCAATCCAGATTCCAGTGCACTGGGGACACTCAAGCGCCGGTACTCCGTGGCGCTTGTCAGTTTCAAATTCAACGTTGTGTCTTGGACACTGCACAGTAGCTTTCCTTCCGGCCCGTGATCAATCCTGATCGGATTGCAGATTTGAGGCCTTAGTCATTTCTGTGTGATTCAAATATTACGCCCGAGACACAGGTGCTCTAGGCGTTGTCCGGGCAAGTTGTGTCGATTCTGAAGAGATTCGACACGGCTACTACACGGCCTAATATTCGTGCTTCTCTATTTAGATGCCTCTTGTGAGGGAAGGTCATATCGGAATGTGCAGACGCCATCTCCATCCATGATGGTCTGGTCTCTGCGCAGGTTTATCTTTGGGTTGAATCCTTCACCAAATGCGAAGTCACGAGCGCAGGAGAGTATGCCACCAAGATCACCGTAGCCAACCTCGTGATACATCTCCGCGTATCGGCAACGGGTGACATCAAACTCATATCGGTCGGGTTTCTTTTCTATCTCCGTGGTCTCAAGAGCGCCATTCTTACGCCATGCGTCTTTGCCGTCAGCGAACTCCTGTAGGTTCTCTCCTGAGACGCGCTCTGCCAGTTCCCGTCCCTGTTCCCTGGCAATGCCCACCATCACCTTACGAACAAGTTCATTGGTGCGCTCTTCACCGAACTCATCTTGGAATGCCCTGATAACGGGGCCAAGTACAAGCGCCTCGATACGGCGCCGCTCAATCACTGGCATTTCATTGAGATCCATACTCACCCTTTTTCTTGCATGAGACCGATTAGCCATGAAATCGATTCGACAGTGTTGGTCTTGATCCTCCGATCTGGCGCTACTTCACATTCTCCACGCTCAACGCCACAGCTCCACCACCTGCGTGGCAAATTACGGCGAGACCGTGCTTGCCACCGACGCGCTTTAATCCATACAGAAGTGTGGTGAGAATTCGCCCTCCGCTCGCGCCAATCGGATGACCAAGTGCGATGGCTCCGCCCCATACGTTGACGCGCTCCCAGTCCCAATCGAGTGCTGCCCCGTTTGCCAGCACCTGAGCAGCAAACGCCTCGTTGGCCTCGATGAGATCGAAGTCATCTAAAGATTGTCCGGTGCGGTCTAGCAGCTTTGCGACTGCCGCTGAAGGTGCATCGAAGAGCATTCCGGGATTGTTGCCTTCGTGCGCGTAGCCAGTGATCCGGGCGAGCGGCGTTGTGCCCTTCTCTGCGGCCAGATCACCGCTCATAACGATTGTTGCTGCAGCGCCGTCTGCGATACCTGAGCTGTTTCCGGCAGTCACCGTATCGCCTTGCTGGAATGCGGGGTTCAGGGCGCCAAGCCGTTCAATGGATGCGTTGGCGCGTGGGCCTTCATCGGAAGCGACGCGCACCGGGTCGCCACGATGCTGTGGGACGTCAACCGGGACAATCTCAGCGCTGAATATGCCGCCATCGACTGCCGCAGATGCCCTCGTCTGGCTGCGCGCGGCGAACTCATCCTGCGCATCACGCTCAACTTCATATTTGGCAGCAATCGCCTCGGCGGAGTCGCCCATGTGTCGATTCTCAAACGGACACCAGAGTCCATCATTGATCATATGGTCCGTAAGCGCTGAGTCGCCCATCCGGAGTCCTGTGCGACTGTTCATGAGCATGTGAGGGGCGTTCGACATGCTCTCCATGCCGCCTGCGACCACGGCTTCCGCATCCCCCGCCTGGATTGTTTGAGCCGCAAGAACCACTGATGCGAGGCCCGACGCACAGGCCTTATTGATCGTCATGCCGGAGACGCCTTCAGGAACACCCGCTCCAATCATGGCCTGCCGGGCGGGCGTCTGACCGAGACCTGCTGAGAGCATGTTGCCCATGTATCCATAGTCAAGCTCGCCGGCATCGATTCCGGCGCGATCAATTGCACCGCTGATCGCGACGGAACCCAACGCTGTAGCTGAAAGCTCAGAGAGCTGGCCACCCAGCTTCCCCATGGGAGTCCTGGCTGCCGATGCGATGACCACATCCCTAATCATTGAAGCTTCCTTACCGCTGCTCGAATTGCGAAATCAACCTGATGGTCACTGTCACGAAGTATACGAGTGATGATGGAATTGAGTTCAAAATCCGAATAGCGCCTCTTACTTGCATCTCTAAGTTGAGTACCGCATCATAGTTACCGTAAACAGGCCAGTTGGCCGGTTTTATTTAGGAGAGATCAAGAATGGCGCCGAAAGTTAGCGACGAATATCTGGAAGAGCGGAAGCAAGAAATCATTTCCGCAGCAGAGGTTTGCTTTGCCAACCAGGGTATCCATGGGACCACACTTGAAGACATCCGCAATGAAGCCGGCGTCTCCAAAGGTGCCGTTTACCACTACTTCAAATCAAAAGAAGACATAGTGGATAGCTTGCGAGATAGGTCTCGTGAGGAAGATGACACCACCATTGAAGATATTGTCAAAGGTGACAACGCGTTTGATGATATTTGCAATTTGTTCGCCTTCGCTGCTACCCGCAACCTTGGGAAGCATCGGGACGTGGACTCTCGGGTTGCCCTGTTCCTCTGGGCAGAGGCGCTGATCAATGACCGGATCATGGGATCACAACTTCGGCTCATTGAGGAGCCGAGCAGTGTTTGCCTCGGTCTGATCGCACAGGCTCAGAAAGACGGAGATATCTCACCATATCTCGACCCTACCGGGGTAATGGACGCCCTTATGTCATTTGCCTTTGGAATGACAGTGCTTGGCGCGTGGAAACCTGACTGGAATCCAGAATCGTCGATGCAGGCGATGAAGTCCCTCATTAGCGGCCAGTTTCGCGGCTCACCTACCGCTTAAATCGATTAACAACCTCATGCATCCAACGTGATAACCCAATAAAAAAGGGCAGCCGGCCGGTTTTAGGAAACAGCCAGAGAGTCGAAGTTACACCAGCCCATTCGTCGTAAACAAAACAGGGATAGCGTCATGACCTGCCCCCAAGACCGTTACCACCCATTATCTCGGTTCTCCGACTAGTGACATTGACCCCGTTTCCGCGCCACCTGAAGGGTTATTTTCCGGGCTTCATCCAGCTGCTGTGGCTCCTGCTTGTTGGGCCATCGCGAACCGGGTCGGAGCCATCTGTCCCAGTGCGCTATGTGGCCGCTC
>CAUZJA010000158.1:0-6643 GCA_963579925.1 Dehalococcoidia bacterium
TTGCCACCAACGGTATGCAAGAGATAATCAGCTATCCAACTGAGAGTGATGGCGTAATGAAAGCGGTGGGCGCGCCGCAAGGATTCTCTCCACTACGGCTGGAGAACCCGATATCGCACGATCAGCCGTTCATGCGCATGACTATTCGGGCGTCTGTCTTCAGCGGCGTGGCCCGCAATGTCAGGACATGGCGTGGCGGCATTGCGCTGTTTGAGCTGGGTGCCGCATATTTGCACAGCGGTGAAGGTCTTCCCGAAGAGCGACAGATGGTCGTAGGTGCGTTCAACGGACCTCGAGACGAGGATAGATGGATTGCTGAGTCGGATGCGTCAGACTTCTACGATGCCAAAGGTGCCGTGGAGGGCTTGTTGGAAGACCTGGGTCTCTCAGCCGAGTTCACTGTCGCAGAAGACCCGGCATTGGAGCCGGGCAGGTGTGCGGCAATTGTCATCAATGGCAAGCAGGTCGGCGTAGTCGGCGAGGTTACTCGGGCTGTGCTTGAGGCAGTCGACTGTGATCGAGCGCCAATAGCCGCGTTTGAGCTCGATCTGCAAGCCCTGGCGGATGCCGCCGGAGATATTGATGCTCCGAGGCCGTATCAGGCGTTCGGACGGTATCCGTCATCCGTACGAGATCTTGCATTGCTGGTCGATACTGGCGTTTCTGCGGGCGCAATTCAGTCCGTAATCGCGAAGAACCAACTCGCGCGTCAGTCCGATATCGTGGATGTCTACTCTGGCAAAGGCGTGGCTGAAGGCAAAAAGTCCCTCGCGGTGAGAGTTCACTATCAGTCGGATACGAAGACCCTCACGGCGAAAGAAATTGAGAAGGCAGAGGCCACGATTCTGAAGATACTTGGCCAGGAGCTGGGCGCAGAGCTCAGGTCTTAGACCGCATATGAGTGATTCACACGACCACGGTCATCATCACAAGCCGGGGCATCCAGTACACATAGAAGCCAAGCCCCATCGGCATCACTACGATGCCGATATGCTCAGCGTGGAAGAGGCGCTTGAGCGGATCCTCTCGTACTTCACCGTTCTGGAAGCGGAATCGAAGCCGCTTCTGGAGGCGCAGGGTCAGGTTCTCTCAGAAGATCTGATCGCCAGTTTCGATATTCCCTCGCTGGCTAACTCTGCGATGGATGGCTTCGCCGTTCGTGCTGAAGACGTGGTTGGCGCGTCAGAAGATTCTCAAGTTGAACTAAGCGTGATTGGCAAAGTAGCCGCTGGCGAACTACCAGATCGGCCCGTCACAGCAGGAACGGCGATTCGCATCATGACCGGTGCGCCGGTGCCTGATGGTGCAGACGCAGTGGTGCCGTTTGAGGACACGGACGAGCTTGAGCGCACAGATCGGTCTGTCATAGGCATTCGGCTGGACGCAAAGCTTGATGAGAACGTGCGACCACCCGGAGAAGACGTTCGCTCAGGCGAAGTGGTTCTTGCGAAAGGCTCAACACTTGGCCCATCGGAGATCGGTGTCGCTGCGTCGCTAGGACTTGGCGAGGTGAGCGTGATTCGCAGGCCAGTTGTGTCTATCGTCGCCACGGGTGACGAGCTACTGGAGCCGGGGCAGGAGCACAAGCCCGGATTCGTCTACAACAGCAACACATTCAGCATTGCTGCCAGCGTTTCGAAGTACGGCGGCACACCTCGAATTGTTGGAACGGCTCGGGACACCATTGAATCCTTGAACGAGGCGCTCAGCGAGGCTCTGGATGGCGCAGACATGGTCATCACGTCCGCAGGAGTGTCCAAGGGCGACTACGACGTGGTGAAGGACGTTCTTGAACAGCGTGGAGAGATCGCGCTGTGGTCCGTCCGCATGCGACCGGCTAAGCCACTGGCCTTTGGATCGTTGACGTCTGATGACGGCCGCAAAGTGCCTCATCTTGGTCTACCCGGCAATCCAGTCAGCACTATGGTGGCTTTTGAGCAGTTCGGCAGACCTTCCATCCGGCTTATGCTCGGCCTGCAAGTTCTCGACAAACCGATAATTCACGCTACCCTTGATGACGCGGTTGAGAATCACGATGGCAGGCGCGTATATGCCAGAGTGGTCGTTTATCGCGATGAAGATGGACATTACAGGGCCCGGAGCACGGGAAGCCAGAGCTCCAATGTGCTAACTTCAATGATCCTGGCAAACGGACTGGCCATCTGCCCAGATGACGTCACTCGCCGGGAAGCCGGAGAGGTCGTCGCAGTTCAAATGCTTGACTGGCCGGACGAATATATCTGACTATGGTTGGCGTGGATCGCCGCTAGAGCAAATCACAAACGGAGATACCTGACATATGACCACTGGTGAGACCGCCGAGACCGTTGGCATTGAAGAAGAGATAGAAGACCCCGGACCTCCTAAGAAATATCAGATTGACTTCAAGACCCTTGAAGCGTCCGGGCGTTCTGCTGCGTTTGTGGTGCAGGGTCGTTGCTGCTGGCAGTGCCAGAGCGTGATTGAAGAGCAGCCTGAGCTGGCTGGCGACCTGAAGTACTTGATGAAGCAGATCGCAACGGATTGCTCACAGCGCGCAGACTACCTGCTGCCCGGCACGCCTCTGACGGAAGCTGTCTTCCGCCTCATGGTCGCGACCGGCAACAAGCCGCTAACCATCCAGGAGATCGCAGATCAGCTCTCCACGGCGTGGGCAAGCATCATCTACATGAAGGACCTCTCTGAGGATCTTCTGACACGCCTGCTGGACTCTGAGAACGAGTACATGATTGGTGCCGTGCCCCAGAAGTAGGGCGATAGGTCGTACGGGAAAAGCGGATCATTGCGATCCGCTTTTTTTATTGGCCCAAGTGGGGTCAGATCAATAAGACGGACACCCGTCAAGCCGCACGCGCCCCATCCGTCTTTCCAGGTTCTCCCGAGCCAGTCGAAGGGCGGAAGCTGGAATCCAGGCAGGGCCACATCTGAACGCCACAAAACGGCTCATGACATTGATGATCTAATGTATGCGCGCATGGGTCCCGGACATCTCCGCAAAGCCTCCGATTCCGGGATGGCGGTTGGGGGTGACTTGCCCAAAAGGATCGAGAACCGGGTACGGCAGCCATCCTAATGATCTAAGCGCAATTATGCGGATCAGTATGACTTTGGAGAGGGCGGTTGTGATGCGCTAGGTAGTGCGCACCCCGTCACGTTGCATATTGCACATAGAACAACATCTGAGCATTTTGGAGACTGCCCAGCGGGTTATCACTTCGAATCAGCTGCACGTTCCATGGCCTCCAGTTTGACCTCCGCTTTCTCTTTCGCTTGGTGCAGCATTGCTGTTCCGAGATCGTATGACCGATCACACGTGATGCAGAGGAGCTCCCCGGTTAAATAATTGTCACTACTATCGAGCCGTTCTGGAGGGCCATAGTAGTTTGATTTCATAAGTTCAGTTGAATCGTCTGGGCAGTGAAGTCGCGAGATGATGAAGAGTCACTGACTGCTGAGATCATCAACCTGGCGGTCCAATTCGGACGGTACGGATACCGGCGGATTACTGCACTGCTCAGAGATCGAGGTTGGCAGGTCAACCACAAGCGCGCCGAACGCTTTCTGGAGGGCATACAAATCATCAAAGCGCTCTGGACACAGCCAACAACAACGTTCGCAGGCAAGTACTACTCCGTCGATAACGCTGTGGCATCGCCAAAACCGGTGCAGTCTCCTCATCCTCCGATACTTATCGGCGGCGCAAAACCTCGCATGCTACGGGCGATGGCCCGGTACGCTGACGCCGTGAACATGCTGGGAGCTCGGGGCCCTGAGGAGTACGGTCAGCTCCTGGAGAAGCTGGAGCGATACTGCGGCGAGGAAAACACGGACTTCAGCAGACTTCGCAAGACGCACTTCATGACCTTTGTGGTTGGCAAAGATCAGAAGGATCTGGATGACGTACTTGCCCGGGTTGCAAGTGCTGAAAGCATTTCAGTTGAGGAGTATCGTTCACGGCGCGCTCGTGCATTCATTGGCACGGTGGAGGAGGCCGTTGATTTGCTGAAACAGTACATGGCGCTCAACGTCACGCAGTTCCAGACCGTATTTCCATATCAAGAAGAGAAGCGATCATTACGACTCTGGGCAGACCAGGTAATCCCGGCGCTCTAACGTTCACGCACTAACCAAAGGAAGCTGCAGTCATGAAGATCACAGATGTAAAAACGTTCCTGATGGAGGGAGGCCGTCGGCAGTGGCTCTTCGTCAAGATCGAGACCGACGAAGGCGTTCACGGCTGGGGTGAAGGCACCCTTGAGCGCCATGAAAAGGCGGTTGAGTCTGCAATCCATGCTGTTGCCATCCGCATTGAGGGGCGTGACCCAACGCAGGTGGAGCGGCTCTGGCAGTCTATGTATCGCCACGGCTTCTGGAAGGGTGGGCCAGTGATTGGCTCGGCCATATCGGCTCTGGACCAGGCGCTCTGGGACATCACCGGCAAGGTTTACAACCAGCCGGTCTACAAGCTGCTTGGCGGGCAGGTGCGCGACCGCGTCAGAGCGTACACACACGCCCAGGATCTAACCGGCGCACGAGACCTTGTAGACGAGGGCTTCTCGGCTTTCAAGACAGGCGGATGGGTGGTCGGCTCCAATGAAGTGAACGAGAAAGAGATTCCAGCCGCGCTACGCGAGAAGATCAAAGAGATGCGGGAGGAAGTTGGTCCTGATGTCGAGATAATGATCGATAATCATGGCCGCTCACGTCCGTACACGGCGATCCGCCAGATCGAGGCTATTGACGATCTGGGTGTCTCATTCTTCGAGGAGCCTGTGCCGCCAGAAAATCTGGACTCACTGGCGCTGGTCAGAAACGCCAATATCAAGACCGAACTCGCTACCGGCGAGCGCCTCTACTTCCGATGGGGCTACAAGGAACTGCTTGAGCGACGTCTTGTGGACGTGATTCAGCCCGACATCTGCCACGCTGGCGGAATTTCTGAGCTTCGTCGAATCGCTTCTGCGGCTGAGACCGAACACATCCTTGTTGCGCCACATAACCCCAACGGCCCGGTTGCCTGCGCAGCCAGCGTCCAGTTGTGTGCGGCAATTCCAAACTTCAAGATCCTTGAAACAGCGCGTGATATGCCGTGGCACGACACAGTTCAGAAGAACCCGTTGAAGATCACCGATGGCTTCTACGAGCTTCCAACCGAGCCAGGTCTCGGCATCGATCTTGACGAAGCCGTAATCGCCCAGCGGCCTTATAGCGAAGAGGGCGCGCACTCCAGCTACGTGCCGTCTGTCAACGCGTTCGACGGCGCACCGGAGGACGTCTAGATTGCCTCGATACGCCGCTGTCATCTTTGATATGGACGACACGTTGATCTCGCGTACGGGGGCGTTTCAGCGCTATCTGGACCGCTTCTACATGGAGCATCCTGCGTTATATGACCGACCACGCGAGACAGCGCTTCAAATGATGGCAGATTGGGACTGCGGCGGCGAGACAGACCGGACCGTCTACTTCAGCAATGTGAAGGCAGAGTGGCCAGGCATTATCGAATCTGCCGAGAAGCTCACCAATCAGTTCTGGGCACAACTGCCAGAGGAGGTTGAGCCATACCCCGGGTCCATCGACGTGCTGGAACAGCTCAATCAGGTCGGCGTTCCGTGGGGGATTCTCACGAACGGCCCATCGAAGATGCAACGCAGGAAGACGGTAGTGGCTGAACTCGATTCGCTAGCGCCATTCATTCTTATACCGTCCGAGTTCGGCGATCAGAAGCCGTCCCCTGCGGTATTCCAGAAAGCCGTTGAAGAAACAGGATCATTTGCATCAGAGACCCTTTTTGTAGGCGATAACCCCGTGACAGATATACGGGGCGCACAATCCATTACTATGCCTACAGCATGGATGAAGGCAGGGAGAGCGGGCTGGGCTGGCGGATCACCGGAGCCGGATCACGTTGTTGACCACATTCGGGAACTAGTTGAGTTTCTCATTTAGCAAAGAACAATTTAGACAGAACAAAGCAACAGGAGAATCAAAATGACTCTGGGGGTAGCAATACTTGGCACCGGCCGACTGGGCGGTAACTACATCAATACCGTCAACGTATCTGACGGTGCGGAGACTCGAGTGGTAGCGGAACCTCGTGAAGAGCAGGTCGTTGACCTGAAAGTCGCGAACCCCAATATCGATTTCGTCGCCAGCTACCGGGACGTCCTGGACAACGACGATATCGATATCGTCGTGGGCACCCTGCCGCACTGGCTGCACCATCAGGCGGCGATCGACTGCCTGAACGCCGGCAAGCACGTCTTCCTTGAGAAGCCAATGGCGCTCAACACCGATGAGTGCGACGAAATGATAGCGGTGGCAAAATCGACCGGCAAGCTGTTGATGACCGCACACACTCAGCGCTACTTTGGCGAGAACATCAAGATGAAAGAGATCATCGACTCCGGAGATCTCGGTGAAGTGAAGATGGTAAATGCCATGTGGGTGAAGCCGCTGGATCCGCACTTGAGGCCAGCGTGGATGCTTGACGGCTCCAAAGGCGGCGGAATGGGACAGATGGACGGTACTCACCTGATTGACCGCCTCATCTGGCTCCTTGGTGATGACATCTACTCAGCAACCGGCGTCACCAGCAACTACACCCACCCCGAACTTAGCGCCGATGACTCGGGTCACCAGT
>CAUZJA010000159.1:0-6600 GCA_963579925.1 Dehalococcoidia bacterium
ATAGGCGCCTGGGATTGCGGAACTCAGGCCTTGAATCCGCACTCTGCGCAGTCAGTCCACACATGTTCTGCCGGTGGGAGCGCAAATGCGAGTCTGAGTGATCGTCCCTCGCCAATATTCTGGATGTGGTGAACTGAGCCACGAGGCACAAAGACGATATCGTCCTTCTCAGCCACGATAGTCGTTCCCCCGGTGAGTTCCCATTGAAGCGTCCCCTCCATCACCACCCAGTACTCGTCAAATTCGCGGTGCCAGTGAGGCCGATTGCCAGTGCCGGGCTTGTTGGCAATCAGCGTCACAAAATTCCGTTCGTCAGCGATGAGCAGTTTCGACCAGTTTGGTTCACCCATCTCCTCGCAGACTTCAGACACGCGTGTGCGCAGCATATTGGGGGAAGCGGCGTTGACCACGCGGGGCGGCATTGGGCCTTCCACTTGATCATCAATGTGTAGTTCTTGCATGAGTAGCTCCTGTGTATTTCTAAGTACGCGGGAATTTACCACAGGCAGCGGTGATATTAATGCCCCGTGGCGGCGTTTTCGTGATGAAATCGTGGTGAGGTTCGGGGTCAGGCGTGGCAAGAAAACTCAGTCGGAGTAGGATCATCATCGTTCGCACCCATCGTGATGGATCTGGTTCGCGAGAAGTTCAAGTCAAGGAACGGCGCAAGAATGGCAAAGCTCACAGGGAAGATCACTGACTCAGCGACCGGAGATCATGTCGAAGCTCGGGTTCAAGTAATTGGTCCTGGTGGTCAGATTTTGGCGCCGGCTGACGCGATGTTCAAAGTTGGGCCCGGCGATCCGTTCTTCTACTCCGACGGCGAGTTCGCACTGGATATTCCGCGTGGCCGATCGCAGATCGTGGTGGAGCGCGGCACGGAGTTCACGCCGTGGACGCACACTGTTGAGGCTGACAAGAACGGCACCATCGCTATCGATGTTGACCTATCGCGGTGGAGCGCGCTCCCAGAGCAGGGCTGGCATCCCGGTAATACTCATATTCACTACGATGAGAACGAAGGCGATCCAGATCGTCGGCTGGCCTACGATTCGCGCGTTGAAGACCTACGGATGACGGCGATCAGCGTCCTGAAGCGGTGGGAACTTGAGTACGCCACCAACAAGTACCCGCCAGGGATGCTCACCCAGTTCACGGACACGCACCACTACGTTCAGAACGGCGAAGAGACACGCCACAACGCTGGAACTCCGCACGGCATCGGCTACGGCCATGTGATGCTTCTCAATATCAAGAACTTGGTCGAGCCGATGAGCCGTGGATTACTTATCGACGCATTCGCACCTGACTACCCGCCGCTTTCGTACGCCTGTGATAACACGAAGACTCAGGGCGGCATCGTCATCTGGTGCCACAACGGGCAGGGGATGGAAGCGCCAGTCGCCGCCGCGCTCGGCAAGGTCGACGCCATGAACCTCTTCGACCCATGGTGGAGCGATGTGGAATATGACCTCTGGTATCACATGCTCAACTGCGGAATTAAACTGCCAGCATCAACTGGCTCCGACTGGTTCGTCTCCTCAGCCAACCGCGTCTACACCCACTCAAGCCCGGAGTTTGAATATGCCGATTGGCTTCAGGGTCTTCGAGACGGCAACACATTCATCACGAATGGCGCGGCCATCGGCATGAGCGTAAACGGTGAAGCGCCCGGCGACACGATCCAGGCAAACAGCGGAGAAAAGCTCGCGGTGGAAGTGACGTGGAACTCCCACTACGCAATCGATCGCGTGGAATTAGTGCAGAACGGAAACGTTGTGAAATCTCAAGATCTGCCCGCTGGTTCCACAGAGGGGAAGCTTGAAACCAGCGTTTCAGTGAACTCCGACGGCTGGATAGCAGCGCGCCTCGGCAGCAGTGCTCGCGACAGCTTTGCGCAGGCCATGTGGGCACACACAAGCCCTGTTTATGTTGAAGTAGACGCGATCAAATCTGGCCAGTCAGCAGATTCCGCCCGCTACTTCGTAGAACAAATCGACCAATCCCTATCGTGGATCAACACTGGTGCAAAGTTCTACACCAACGCACAGCGCAAGGAAGTACTGGATCTTTTTGCAGAGGGCCGGGCGAAGTATGACGCCTTGATCCGTCTCTAGGTACCCAGCGCAGCTCGGCACGTTTGCTCGACCTTAGATAACCTGCGCCTCGCACATTATTTGAATGCGAGGAAACAATGCCGATGATCTACGGCTTTGGTGAGCACAGGCGACAGCTCCTTGAGTCTGAAGTTGAGCGCATCAAAGCAGAAATGCCAACTCTTGGCATTGAAAGGGCATATCTGATTGGCGAATTCGCCAAAGGACAGGTGAAGCCTACGACTGGGCTGGAATTCTTGGTGGTCCACAAAACAGACGCTCCCTATGTCTCACGCGCTGACTTCTTCACCAGCCACGTCCTACCCCGGGCCGGATGCACCTGGTACGTCTACACACCGGAAGAGTTTGAGTCACTTAGTAGTCAAGACAGCGCGGTTTCACGTGCGATGAGCTACGGAGAGGAAATCTATGCCGCCTGATCGATCTGGAGATGACCCCCAACGCTGGTTGAACCAGGCCAAACGGGATATTGAGGATGCCAAATTCAACGTTGAAGGCGGCAGGTACTCAGTTGGCTGCTTCCTGGCCCAGCAGGCCGGTGAGAAGATTGTGACGTCGTACCTCTACTTCCGTGGTGCAGACGATGTTTGGGGCCACTCTCTCAGCGACCTTTGCGAAGATGCGATGGCCTTTGATCCCGGTTTTGACGCCCTGAAGACCACCGCAGCGCTTTTGGACAAGTACTTTGAAATGACTCGGTACCCAACCGGACTTCCCGGTGGAATTCCGGCCGATGCGTTTGATGATTCAGAGGGCATACGTGCCGTTCAGATCGCTAACGAAGTTCTGGACTTTGTGGTTCCCCGAATGGAATTATGAAAACGGGAGTTATGAAGGCCGGATTCGCGGTGCCGCAGGTCTTCACAGACGGCCCGGTAGACCTGGATGAGATCCGCACGATCTCACTCAAAGCAGAATCATTGGGATTCGACGATCTCTGGACGCAGGAGCAGGTGGTTGGAAGCAGCAACTCGCTTGAGCCGCTTACTCTCCTCAGCTACCTGGCGGCGATTACAGATCGCATCAGGCTGGGTGTCTCCGTACTCGTTCTGCCTCAGCGTGAGCCAATATGGCTGGCGAAAACAGTCGCAACGCTTGATCAACTCAGCAACGGCCGTGTCACGTTAGGTGTTGGCCTTGGCAGTGATAGCAACGACGCAGCGTTTGGTGTCGGCGAAAAACGCGTCCGCCGGTTCGTGGAGTCCATCCAGCTAATGGACTCCTTCTGGAAGAACGACTCAACTACGCTCAAAGGTGATCACTTCACCGTTGAAGATCTCAGCATGCAGCCCAAGCCCGTGCAGTCGCCACGCCCTCCTGTTTGGATCGGCGCACGCGTGCCCGCGGCCGTGAGGCGCGCGGTGAAGTATGGCGATGGCTGGATGGGGCAAGGCTCCGCCAGCACAGAGTTATTTGCCAAGAACGCGCAGTACGTCCAAGAGCTTCTGGACGCCGAAGGGCGTGACCCAGACACATTCGCCATATCCAAGCGCATCTATATAGCGATTGACGATGATGCAGATCGAGCACTCAAACGTCTTGAAGCATGGTTCGCCCACCACTACGGCAGACCCCAGATGGCCGCTGAAGTGTCCCTGTGGGGTTCTGCCGAGACGGTCTACCAACAACTGGATGAAGTAGCCGAAGCAGGCGCACAGCACCTAATGCTCAACCCGGTCTTTGACTACGATGAGCATCTAGAAGCGCTGTCGGAATATGTGCGGAATCGGGCGTAGCGGAATCGACGTTCGAGTCTCTTGGAAGGAATCGATATGACAACACAGTCACAGGATGAGCTTGAGGCTCGACGAGAAGCCCTGAAACGATGGGTGCCCGAGCGGCCGTATAAGCCGCTGACGCAGGGTATCAACCATACCGCTGTGTTCGCGCTTGATCTTGAAGAGACGGCCCGGTTTTACACGGAGATTCTAGGCATGCCAGTATTGGGCATAGCACCAAATCGGGATGAACCGGGATCCACCCACATGACCATCGATATCGGAAACGGGTCAGCCATCTCGTTCTTCGACTTTCCGCATGTAGACCGCCTGACCAAAGTTGCTCCAGAGGGTGGCGGAAATGCGATGCACATTGCGACGCCGATCACTCGCAAGAACCTAGCAATCATCAAATCGCGTCTCGATGCAGCAGGTGCGGAGTACGCAGAAGCTGGTGGCTCCGTGTACGTGCCGGACCCCAATGGGCTAACCATTGAGCTCCTCCCGGAAGAACTTGTCCCCGAACAGCGGCTGGACCTGTAGCCCGCATCTGATGAGATGAGTGACTTCGCCAAACGCCTCGCACAACTCAGCCCTGGCTCACCGCTGGTGAACTTCCCAAATAAACCTCGGGACGTAGAAATACTGCTGCAGTCGCTCGCTCATGAGTTCGAGTCAGGTCGAATCTACAACGAGGCATCAATTGATTCGATCATCATGCAGTGGAAGCGAGAAGTAGGCCGCCGAGTTGAGATTGATCACGTGAATATTCGCCGGAGACTGGTCGATGATCTGTATTTGAATCGAAGCCGGGACGGACGAGAATACTCGGCGCCTGAGCGGCTGGTCGAAGCAGCGGTCGGCGAATCCAGAAAGATTATCGAAGACGAACTCGACGCGAGAGCCGCGAAGCGTCGAGTCCATGAGAGCGACTAAGTCTTCTCACGCTCCTGCTTCCTGATCCGCCGCATGAGATCCAGCATCGGCAGCAGGAGAATCGCTGCGCCTATCGTGCTGTAGATTTTCCAGCCCTCATAGCCGGAGCCAAAACCAAGCGCCAGACCACCCAACGCCGCACCAAGCGTAGCCCCGATAGGCCCCAGCGCACCGTCAAGAAACACCGCGGTCGATTGCTGCTTGCCTGAGTGCTCATAGATCAGCGATACAAGGCCGTTGAAGAAAATCCCAACCACCATTCCAAATAACAGGAACAGCACCGTGCTGACAGCCGGAGAAACCGTAATCCATACATAGCAGGAAATTGCGATCGTCATCGCGATCGTGCCGACCACAGTGGCATTGGCTGGGCCGCCAAGTGCCTTCGTGACTCTGGCGGAAAGAAATGCGGAGATCATAAAACCAACCGCGGCTGCTGCAAACGCCGGACCAATCCAGTCGTCAGACCCCGGGTATTCATGATTGTAGAACCCGGCGGTGAAGACGAACGTGCCAATCATCATTGCGTTGGCGACAACGCGCATCAGCAACGCACTACCCACGATAGGCATTACGAACACGCCAGCCAGCCCCGATAGCTGCCCTCGGATGCCAGCGCCATCGTCTTGTGTGCCCCCCAGTTTGGGTAGAGCGATAAAGACCAGCGCTGCGGCTACAAGGCAGAACACGCCGAACACGAAGAGGCCGCGCTCCCAGTTCCCGTCAGACCCAACAAGCCTCAAGATCGGCGTCATGATCCCGGGACCACCCGCAGCAGCTCCAATGACGAAGCCCTGTCGGGTGCGTCGGACTACAGGGTCGGGCCAGGCTCGACCCACCGCTGCGATCGCCCCGGCAAATACCGGGCCTCCCGCCAACCCTGACACGATTCGCACCGGCACCATCACAGCGAAATCATCAACCACGGCAGTTGCGATTGTGGTGATCCCGACGACGGTCATCGACACCCACAGCACACCCCGCAACTGGTATCTGGAAATGAAAGGTGCGAGCAGCAACGCCGCTATCGCAGCCCCCGCGAACGTCACCGTTCCAAGCTGACCCATGGTCGCGTCTGAAACGCCCAGATCATCGCCCATCTCATTCAGAAATGGTGCCATGCTCGTCGCATGATGCGTGCCAATCATCGGGGCAAGCATCAGTATGACCACGGTCAGCCAGTTGGCCTTGGACGGCCTAATCAGGTCTTGTGGGCGCAAAAAGATTAGGTTCCGATGTTACAGGGATCGTGGTGTTTGTTCCATGAAAAGTTTCCTGAGGTCCTCGAAGGGCACTTTTTGTGGAACAAACGTCGGAGCATAGGCGAGGAGTTCGACGGCCCGAATTCTACGCTCCGCTCAGACTCCCACGGCACAAATGACTCCAGAGAACGCCTGATCCCAGCGGCGTCCAACCCGTGTCCCGCTCGGTGATCTTCACCCGTCCCATACTTTCTGAACTCATCATGCCCCACACCCAACGAAAGCAATCGATGGGGCTTAGCGTTCAGCGCAGCAGACACTTCTGCCGACGACGTACCAGCTAAGTACGGCTCAACCAGCACAACCTCCTGCCCTGTGACGTTTGCCGCAAGCCCGGCTGCATCGAATGGCCGTGGCCGGCTGGTGTAAAGCACAGTGACGTCCATGTCGGACGTAGCCTCCAGCACGGGCGTCAGAGTTGGTCCGATGGCGAGCAAGGTGGGTGCACCTTGGCTGCCCGCCCGCACCACGGAGATACCGGGAGTGGTGATAGCTGAAGCATTCGTTTCGTCCGACAGGCGAATGTAGTTGCGCCCGTCTGACATAGCCGCGTCACGGTGCATCTGC
>CAUZJA010000160.1:0-6580 GCA_963579925.1 Dehalococcoidia bacterium
TGAGTGGCCGTGCGCAGCTCTTCGCCGAATGCGTCGACCGAATCCACCTGCACGCCTTTGAGGCCGTAGGCTGCGGCAAGCGCCATGAAATCTGGATTCGTGAGTTCTGTACCGATGTGTCGACCACCCTGCAACTTGTCCTGGTAATCGTAGAGCGCACCCCATGCATCATCGTTGAAGACCAACTGGACGATTCCAAGATCGTACTGCGCCGCGGTACCAAGCTCCTGCATGTTGAACTGGAATCCACCATCGCCGTGAATCGATACCACTGGAGCATCGGGATTTCCCGCTTTCGCTCCCAATGCTGCGGGAAACGCCATCCCAATGGAGCTCCATGCATGAACGTTCACAAACCTGCGCGGGCCGGTTGCTTCGAGGCCACGAACGCCCCAGTAGGCCGCGATTGCGGCATCAGCCGTGACAATAGTCTCATCCGGCATCGCCTCACGCATTACGTCAAATGCCCGCTGCTGATTTGGGCCTGATTCGACGAGCTGTGTGCGTTGAGCGGCTTTACCTTCAGCGGCAATGGCCACCGCATCTGCGTTCGGCTGTTTACCAAGCTCTTTCAGGGCATCGGTAAGCGCTGAAAGTCCGAGGGCTGCATCGCCCTGCAATCTGACCGACACGGGGAAATTCTTGTCGAATACTGCCTCGTCGATATCGAGGTGGACCATCTTCTCAGGTAGCTTCATTCCAGCACCGCTGGTAATGGTGTGAGCGAGTCTTGAGCCGACAACGAGCACCGCGTCTGAGGCCTCGAGCACCTGCCAGATCGGATTCTCACCGTAGACGCGTCCGCCGCGCACGCAACCCATGGCAAGAGGATGCCGGTCGGAGATCGCTCCTTTGCCGCCGTACGACGTTGTAACCGGTGCGCCCAGCGCCTGAGCCAGTTCGATCAACTCCACCTCAGCGCAGCCCATCACAGCGCCACCACCAGCGAGGATCACCGGCCGCTCTGCCGTTGCGAGCAGTTTGGCTGCCTGTGCGATCGCATCCGCATCCGGTGTGGGTCGAGTTTTTGTCGACGGCGAAAGTATCTCCACGTCGTCCGACTTACCGAGAGCGGTGGTGGCGATCTCAACATCCACCGGTCGCGGTCGTTCGGAGTTCATGTGCTCGAACGCCTCGTAGATTGCACCTGAGACGCCCTCAGGCTGCGGCACAAAGGTGTTCCATGCAGTGACGGACTCAAACATCTTGAGTTGGTTCTTTGGTTCGTGAATATCGCCGCGGCCAGAGTTCCTGAACTCGGAATCGACATCGGTCGTGATGTGGAGAATAGGTACGGATGCTGCATGCGCCTCGCCCAGCGCGCCAAGGGTGTTGCCAGCACCGGGGCCAGTGGAGCTCAGGATTACGCCGGGTTTGCCGGTGACCTGGGCGTAGCCGTATGCCATGTACGTGGCGGCCGACTCATGGCGGGTGCCGATGAACCGGATCTTGTTCTGTCGCTCCCTGAGAGCGTCGAACATATCCAGCGTGTGCACGGAGATCACCCCGAAAATGGTGTCAACGCCGTGTGCGATTAAAGACTCGACTGCCGCTTGGCCACCAGTCATCACTGCCATTTTGTGCTTGCTTCCTTTTTTACGAATGCTGAATCACAAAGGCCCGCAGAAACCGTCGCTGCGGGCCTTGTTTGAGCAAATGTATTGCTAGAGAACCATGCTCAGCGGATTCTCAAGGTAACCCTTGATCTCGTTGATGAACACCGCACCCTCAGCCCCGTCGTTGACTCGATGGTCGACGCTCAGGGTCATCTTCATGATGTTACCGACGGCCAATTCGCCATCTTTGACGATTGGCGTAGGCGCAGACGCACCCACGGCCAGGATTCCCGGCTGTGGGGGGAAGATGATCGCTGAGAACTCATCGATTCCGAACATTCCAAGGTTGGAGACGCTGAACGTTCCGCCGGTCATCTCTTCTTGTGTGAGTCCGCCGGACTTTGCTCTCGCTCCAAGATCTTTGCTGGCGATTGCGATGTCTTTCAGGCTCTTTGCCTGGCATCCGAGGATTGCCGGAACCATGAGGCCCTGATCAAGGGCGATGGCCACGCCAACGTTGATGTTGGGGTGAGCGACAAGCTTCTCGTCCGTGTAGGACATGTTCCACTTGGGGTGCTTCTCTATTGAGAGCGCCACGGCCTTGAGGATCATGTCGTTGACGCTGACTCGAACGCCGCTGTCGGCCAGTGCGTCGTTCATCTGCTTGCGTGCGGCAAGTGCTGCGCTCATCTCAACGCTGACGCTCACCCAGAAGTCGGGCTGGTCCAACTTGCTGCGGACAACTGTCCTAGCGATAGCTTTGCGCATACTTGTGAGCGGAATGTCTTCCGTGAGCAGCGCTGGAGCGGGTGCCGCTGCAGCGACTGGCGCTGCGGGCGCAGATGCGGCTGCCGGTGTTGCCGCTGCTGGCGCAGGCGATCCACCACCTGCAATTGCAGCTTCAAGGTCAGATTTCACAACGCGACCGCCGGGGCCGGTGCCGGAAACAGATGCCAGGTCAATACCATTCTCAGCTGCCATCTTCTTTGCAACTGGCGATGCTTTGATGCGACCAGCAGGGGCAGCAGCTGCGGCTACCGGTTCGGGTGCAGCCTGAGCGGCGACTGGAACTGGCGCTGCAGCCGGTTCAGGAGCAGCCTCAGCAACTGGTGCATCCACGGATGGGATCTCTTCATCGGCATCAGCGATGATTGCAATCACCTGCCCCACCGGGACCGTGACGCCTTCACCAATGATTACCTGACGGAGAATTCCGTTACCGTAGGCCTCCATCTCGACGACAGCCTTGTCGGTCTCGACTTCGGCAAGAATATCTCCACGGAAGATCTCATCACCTTCCGTTTTGATCCAACGGGCAATTGCCCCTTCAGTCATATCTGCGCCCATGGAGGGCATTACAACTTCAGTTACCGCCAATGAATTACCTCGTAGCCTGATTGCTCAACTTAGGACTCGATGCCGAGCTATGTTAATCGTTTGGACAAATTAGATCCCGTAAGCGGTGGACAGAGCTGCCAGTGCCTTGTCTGATGATGGGAGCATCGACTGTTCGAGGCCACGGTTATAGGGATGGGGAACATCCTCTGAGCCAACCCGTGCGATGGGGCCGTCCAAATAGTCGAACGCGTCTTCCTGAATTTGTGCAGCAATCTCACCCATAATGCCGCCGGTTTTCCAGTTCTCTTCAATCAGAAGCACGCGATTTGTCTTTTGAACTGACTCAATCACTGTTGGCATATCTAACGGACGGAGTGACCTGAGATCGATAACTTCTGCTGAAATATCCCTGGCGGCCAACTTATCGGCCACTTCCATCGCAGTGATCATCGCATGGTGGTAAGAGACGATGGTTACGTCGCTTCCAGGTCGCCTGATGTCAGCTTTGCCTATCGGAACTGTGAAATGTTCGTCTGGGACCATGCCTTTGCGCTGGTACATGAGAACGTGCTCTACAACGAGCACGGGATCGGGATCAGCCAGGGCCGATCGCAGCAAGCCCAGCGCATCAGCCGGTGTTGAAGGCGCAACAACTTTCATACCGGGCACCGCAGCGAGCCAGTTTTCGTAGCTTCGTGAGTGCGTCGCGGCAAGCTGAATACCGCCGCCCGTAGGAGCGCGATAGACGATTGGTACCGATACCTGGCCACCAGACATGTAGCGCAGTGAAGCACCAATGTTGATCATCTGGTCGAATGCCAAAAGCGCGAAGTTCAAGTTCATGTACTCAACAATTGGCTTCAAGCCTCCCACCGCAGCACCGATACCAGCGCCAACGAACGCAGCTTCAGAGATCGGCGTGTCACGAACGCGATTTGGTCCGAACTCATCAAGGAGTCCGGCAGTCACGGAGTAAGCACCACCGTAGGCACCAATGTCCTCACCCATGATGAGGACATCTGGATCGCCTTCCAGCGCTTCGTGGTGGCCCATCTGCAGGGCGTCGCGAATATTAATCTCCGGCATAGACGTCCGTGTATAGCTCGTCGCCAGTCGGCTCCGGGCTATCCTGCGCGAACTTCACGGCTTCGCGAACGACTTCATCTTGAGATTTCCGTATTTCAAGAAGCTCTTGCTCAGTCGTGAGGTCTTGCTTCAGTAGTTGATCGCTAAGAACCGAAAGTGGATCTCTCTTGCGCCACTCCTGCTCTTCTTCGCGTGAGCGGTACTTCACAGGGTCAGACAGAGAGTGCCCGTGGAATCGGAACGTTTTTGCTTCAATGTATGCGGGGCCTGCGCCTGAGCGTGCGTTCTCAACTGCGGCCGTGGTGGCCTCACGGACCGCCAGCACATCCATGCCGTCGACGACAGTGCAGTCGATGCCATACGGCGCTCCCGCCATATCGAAATCACCGCCCTTGGCGTGAACTCTATCCACTGCGGTTCCCATGCCGTACAAGTTGTTCTCAAGGAAAAATATCATCGGGAGCTTCCAGACCGACGCCAGATTCAACGTCTCGTGGAACTCTCCCTCGTTCATGGAGCCGTCTCCCATGAAACAGAGGGCCACACCGCCAGTGTCTTTGTACTGCGCAGCCATCGCAAGTCCTGCGGCCAAAGGCAGATGACCACCGACGATCGCGTGACCGCCGTAGAAGTTTCGGGAAGCCTGGAATAGGTGCATTGAGCCGCCTTTCCCTTTGCTGGAACCGGTCGCCTTGCCGAAGAGTTCGGCCATCGCGACTTTGGGATCCATGCCTCGTGCCAGTGCGTGACCGTGATCGCGGTAGTGGGTGACTACAGAGTCTCGGTCTTCGAGAGTAGAAATAGCCCCCACGGCGATTGCTTCCTCACCTGAATACAGGTGCAAGAAGCCACGAATAAGGCCGCGGGTATACATCTCCCCCGAGCGTTCCTCAAACTCACGGATGAGGTACATCTGCTGATACAGATTTAGTAGCTCGGTCTTGGACGAGGTATCGACTGCTTCAGCCTGCATTCATTCTCCACGTGTCGTGCCATGATCTGCGGCGCCGGTTATCCAGCCGACTATCTAGGTAGATTCGGCAAGAGATAAAACGATGCGGCAAGCAATAGATTATACCGGCCTACCCACGCGTAATTCACCGGGAGCTATCTTGGGGCCACTGATCGGTTCGCTGCCTTGAGGCTATTCTGAAGCAACATTGCGATGGTGAGAGGACCAACACCACCGGGAACCGGAGTAATAGCAGACGCAACCTCAGAGGCCTCAGCGAACGCCACGTCTCCAGAGAGGCGGTAGCCTCGTTTTCGTGATGGGTCATCTACTCGGGAGGTACCAGCGTCGACGACTACGGCCCCGGGCTTGATCATGTCACCGGTGATCACCTCGGCAACGCCCATTGCCGCTACAAGCACATCGGCTTCCCGGGTGATGTCGGAGAGGTTCCGAGTTCCCGTGTGGCACAGCGTGACCGTTGCGTTTGCGCCTGGGCCGCGCTGGGATAACAGGACTGACAGTGGACGACCAACCAGCGACCCGCGCCCACAAATGACTACGTGAGCGCCGTTGAGTTCCACTTCCTCTTCGATAAGGATCCGTTGGATCCCAAGTGGCGTCGCAGGAACAAATCCCGGTGATCCAGCGAGTAAAAGGCCGAGATTCGTTGGATGTAGCCCATCCACGTCCTTGAAAGGCGAAATAGCGGATGTGATCAGATCGCTGTCGATGTGATGTGGCAACGGAAGTTGCACCAAAATCCCGTGAACTGCGCCATCTGCGTTCAAATGATTCACAATCGCCAGTACTTCAGACTCGGGAGTCGAAGCAGGAAGGTGCTTCACCTGACCATTGAACCCAGCCTCACGACTCGCTTTCTCTTTGCCGCGCACGTAAACGGCAGAAGGCGCATCATCGCCAACAAGTACAACGGTGAGTCCCGGTGAAAAGCCGTGTTCACCTACAAAGTCGCCAACACCGCTGGCAACCTCGTTGCGAACTTTCTCTGCTATAGCTTTTCCGTCGATGATTCGGGCTGTGATTTCGGGCCTCCGACACAGGTAGGATCCACGCAATTTCGATATTTGATCGTAGCATGGCGGCAGGGGTAAATCGCGGGATAATTCAACGTATCTTGTGCCCTCAGCGATAATGTAGGGATCTACGATTTCCAGCAGTGGCAGAGCAGATGATCTATACCGGCATTGATCTGATCGAAATAGAACGCATTGGAGAGGTGCACCAGCGCTATGGGGCGCGCTTTCTCAATCGTTGCTACACGCCTGGCGAACAGCAGTATGCTCGGGGTCGTGCACCCCAGTTAGCCAGCCGATTCGCAGCAAAAGAAGCCGTAATGAAGGCTCTGGGAACTGGCGTAAAGGGTGTGGCATGGACTGAGGTGGAAGTTGTGCGCGAGCGCGACCGGGCACCGGAGATCGTGCTGCACCGGCGGGCTGCAAGGCGCGCTGAATACATGGGGATCAAGCGATTGGCGTTGAGCCTCTCGCACTCACGAGACTTCGCCATCGCATCCGTAGTGGCAGAGGCTGACTAGCGCCATGCAGATCGTTACCGCGAGTCAGATGCGGCAGGTGGAGTCATTGGCTGTTGATGCCGGGATTAGCCTTGATGACCTCATGGAGAA
>CAUZJA010000161.1:0-6508 GCA_963579925.1 Dehalococcoidia bacterium
CAAGTGGCTGAGGGGTCTGGAACGCTCGCTCCGAAGGCCAAAGGGGATACACAATGGTAGACGCACCAAGAATTATTATTGCTGATGGCCACGAACTCATGAGAGAGAGCCTCTCGCTCCTCCTTGACCGCGAAGACTCTGTTGACGTTGTGGCTGCGATAGCCGATGGGCCTTCCGCGCTAGCAGCAGTGTCTGAGAACCGCCCTGATGCCATCGTCGTTGACATCGGACTGCCCAAGATCAACGGTATTGAAGTCTCCAACAAGATCCGTGAGTCGCTTCCAGAAGCTGGAATCGTCCTCATCTCATCGCATGACCGTGCGAAGTACATGAAGGAATTCCTTAAGGATGATTCTGCCGGCAAGGCGTATCTACTCAAAGCAACTCTCAACTCAACACGTGACCTTATTCGTACAATCCAGGACGTGTGCGTTGGCCGAACGGTTCTTGATCCGACGATGGTCTCTAAGTTGACCACCAGCACCAACGTTAGAGTTGGCTCAGAACTCAAGGGCCTGACCAACCGTGAGTTGCAGGTGATTGCCCTCATGGCGAAGGCCCACAGCAACCGTGCCATCGCAGAGATCCTGTACATCCAGCCACGAACGGTGGAACACCCCATCAGCAGCATCCTTGCCAAGCTGGGATTCAATGCCGATGGTGAGTTTCACGGCCGTGTTCACGCAGTGCTCACGTACCTTGATGCAACCGGCCCGTTGCCACTCCAAGCGCACGAACTGAACAAGGTTGAGGCGGAAGAGCAGCCAGCTCCTACGCCGTTCTCTGACCGCCTGAACGGTACCTCAACGTTCAGTGGCTTCCAGCAGAAAGCAGCCTGATACAGCTTCTGCCCTTTGCAGCCCGACCATAACGGGCATCCTTTCAAGGCGCCCCGGCTAATCCCGGGGCGTCTGCGCGCTCCCAGACGGGCTAATCCGCGGTACCATGCAGATACTTTGGTAACACACGATCAAGCATCCAGGCTCATGGCGCATCGCTCCAAAGAGCGCCCTGACACCACAGCGTCAACGTTGGGGATGGCGATTCAGTATCTTGGGCACGCCGCTTTGTACCTCTCCAGTCCCGGCAGGGTGCGAGTGGCTATTGATCCCTATCAGAACCAGCGAGGCGCTCCTCGCTGGTTCAAAAAGCCATTCCCTAAGCTGAAGGCGAACATCGTGGTCAGTACCCACGACCACTTTGATCATAACGCCATCAAAAAAGTTGGCGGGCTACCAGCGATTCTCAAGAATCGTGGGCGGGTACAACTGAACGACCTTGAGGTCCAACTCATCCCAGAGATCCACTCTGAGTACCTCCACAGAAAAGCCCCATCAGGTTCTCAGATGGTCAATTATCTGGTACTTGTGGAATCTCGCGGCGTGCGAATCTGCCACATGGGAGACAACCGGGCCGATATCTCAGATGCTGCACTTGAAGCGCTTGGCAGGATAGATATTTTGGCGCTACCGGTTGACGATACCGAACACATATTCACGTTTGCAGAGGTCGACCAGCTAATTGAGACGCTGGCCCCCCGAGTTGTGCTTCCAATCCATTACTTCCACGAAGGCATCACCGCTGAAACAGCGGATCTTGGCGGAATCACGAAGTGGCTGGAGCATATGGCGGGCCGAGCGAAAATTCGCAATGCTGACACTTCCCGCATAGTGCTCAGCCCTTCTGAGATGGAACTGATTGAGGGTTTGGAGATCTGGCCGCTTGAACCAGCTCTGGCAAGCGGTAAGTCAATAACCTGAGCTGAGGCGGGGCTAGCGCCCAGCATCACCAAATGGAGCAAGAGTTCGCCAGTCGGTGGGTGATATCTCAACATCGCGCTCAACGAACTTCTGGCACAACTCGTCAGATTGAGCCATTCCCATGAATTCGCGCGTGGAGTCCAGCATCATCCTGGTGAAGATCGGACCGTGGTAGTCGTCTATATCGCGCTGCTTTGCAATGGTGTGACACATCTCATGACAAACATAGCTGGTGTTCCTTGAGAACGGAGGCAATACCAACGAGTCCCGATTCCCTCGGGCGACGCGCACACCCGCGCCGTCAGATACGACGGGCACATCAATCTCAGCCCACGCGCTGATTCGCTCGACTAAATCGCCAATCTCACCAAAGCTCATATACTCGCCCTGCTGCCACCACTTCGTAGCATCTTCAGCGTGATAAACGGCATGACGCTGTGTATCGGGCGATGGCGAATTATCAGTCGCAACATCGCGACTGGCTATTCTTCGGATTGAAGCCATGTCGAACAGGTTAGACCCGCCGCCACTAACCGTCCAAGCGGCGGTCTAATCCAATTCAACGTTTCTTTGCGGGCTATCCGTTAGGCGGCTTCGGGGCGTCCGCATCGTCCGTGTAGTGGTGGACAATATCGGGTCTTGTGATGGTCACCCTGATGGACGGTTCATCGCCAATTGTCTTTATCTCGTGCGAGGTGCCTTCGGGGATGAAAACAATGTCGCCGGGGCCTGCTGTGACCGTTTGACGATCTGCAATGCTCCACTCCAACTCGCCCTGAATCACCACCCACCACTTGTCCATTCCGGGGTGCCAGTAGCGGCGATTCTCTGTTCCGGGTAGCTCATGCGTGATCAGCGCTCGGTTGCGCTGGTCCAGTATGGCGATGTGCTTCCAACTGGTGTCTGTGCCGTACTTCTCTTTTAGTGCGCTCATGCGAGTGTGAATCAGATTGGGCTCGCTTAGATCGGTTTCAACAGGAATAAAGCGAGCCGGAACGATGCCTTTGATGTCGTGGTTGCCATCAGGATGAGTGATCCCAAGGCGCACGTTGATCTGCCCCTCCCCCGGACGAATATCGTGTGCGTAGCCGCCCGGCGCCATCATAATGTCGCCCCACTCGGCCACCGCAGGCTCGTACTGGCCAATCTGCCAGCGAGTCTTACCGTCCATGGCAATCCACCACTCATTGAAATTTGGGTGGATGTGCGGGTCAGGCGGAGTGCCCTCTTTGCCGCAAATCCAGACGGCACGATTGGTACCGTCGTCAATTACCTGCTCAGCCCAGTTATCGCCCGCTTCGTGACGAGCCATGATGTCGGCGTGGCGAAGGATTTCCAGGTTCTTTTCTGTTGCGGTGACCATTGTGACTCTCCTGTTATGTGATGCGAATCAGGACTTTGGCGGCTTCGGTGCGTCAGGATCGTCGAGGAAGTGATGGACTACGTCTGGCGATGTTACCGCGAGTCTGACTGAAGACTCATCGCCCACAGTCCGGATTGCGTGCGCGTACCCGGCTTCTACGAAGACCAGATCACCGACACCCGCGGTAAACGGCTGGCCATCGCCAATCTTCCACTCAATCTCACCCTTCAGCACGGCCCACCACTCATCCATGTCGGGATGCCAGTGCGGTCGATTGGAGCTTCCGGGCATGGTGTGGATCATGTTCACCCGGTTGCGCTGGTCCAGCAAAATCTCTTCCGCCCAGTCGCCGTCGGTACCGTGGCGGGTCAGCATGTACTTGAATGATGTGTGAATGCGGTTTGGCGGCTGCAGCGAATCATCGGGCTTTATCTGCCTTGATGGCGCGACGCCCTTGAGCTCATGGTTGCTGTCCTCGAATCCGACGACCAGACGTCGGCCGGGTCCTTCACCAACTGCGTAGATATCGTGGCGCTGGCCGCAGGGTGCGATGACGATGTCTCCGAACTCAGCAATGATCGGCTCGTACTCGCCAATCTGCCACGCGGTCTGACCATCCATCTCCAGCCAGAACTCATTGAAGTCAGGGTGGAGATGCGGGTCTCCGGGCATACCCGGAAGAGTTGAGATAATTGCGGCTCGATTACGGCCATCACGAATGAGCTTCTCGGACCAGCCGTCTTTTCCCTCGTTGCGTCCAATGCTGTCGGCAAGCCGCGCGACAGGCTGGTTCGCATACTGATTGGCATCGACCTGTGCGGCCATTACGAACTTCTCTCTTTGCCTAAATGTTCTCTGTGTCGGCGCCGAGGTTTTCGCCTCGGAGTTGCTTTGCTCTTATGTCGTGTTGGCCCGGGTAGCGGACCTCGAGGTGGCCATCGTCGATCATCACGTCGAGTGGGCTGACCATGGTTTTGACCGGCATGAACACCTGCTCATGCAGTCTCGCCGACTCGTAAACCCCGTGGATCATCTCCAGTGCCTTGTAGCCGTTCTCACCGTTGTTGCGATGGTAGTCGGAGCGACCCTCAACCCAGTCGGCCAGTTCGCGCGCTTGTGCAGCGCCAGCCTCAAACCACTCGAATCGGTCCTCGCCAAATTTTAGGAACTCGCCGTCCGGCTGATGCACCGCCCAACCATTGGAGTTGGCGTTCATTATCTTGAGGTCGTCAACCGTGATCTCGATCATGCCTTCGGAGCCATAGATACGCGCGCCCTGCCACCGAACTGGCGTCAGGTCTGAGACGATCATCGCCTGTGCGCCGTTTTCGAAGCCGAAGACGGCCAGCGCCTTGTCCTCGATGCGGGTGGCACGCTCCCAGTGGTCCGTCTGGCGCTCTACCTGGCCGGTGACCCATTCGCACTCAGCATCGCCCAGCAGGTAGCGGAACATATCCGTCTGGTGTGTCGCGTAGTTCGGCAAGCCGTCGCCCGCAACGCTGGTGATCAGTTGGACATCGCCAACCTCGCCGTCCTCGATCATCTTCCTGGCGAGTGTGTAAGCCGGTAGGAAGCGACGCTGGTGGCCGATGACCAACTTTACGTCGTTCGTGGCGACCTTGATCAGCATCTCACGAGCCGCGCCCAGACTGTCAGCCATCGGCTTTTCGCAGAGAACTGCCTTCACACCAGGTGCGGCAGCTGCCGCGATAGTCATGGGCGAGTGGCCCTTATGCCATACGCCTACGGAGACGACATCCGGTTTCACCTTCGCAAGCATCTCTCGAAAGTCCGTGAAGTGCTCGGCTTTATAGTCGGAGTACTCAGTGAACTTCTCGTCGAAGTCCTTCATCGCCTGCGGGCTCAAGTCTGAAATGCCGACGACTTCATAGCGGGCTGAGTTGAGATAGCCATAGGTGTGGTTCGTGGTCATGGAACCGCAGCCAATGACGCCTACTCTGAGTTTGTCTGCCAATTTCGTTCTCCGGGATTAGAGGCTGAAGTTTGCGGTATCGACGCCATCGGGATTGATTCCACCGACGGTTCGCATGAGGGTTTCCTGGACGAGCAATTCGTGATCGAGTGTTCTGTCCGCCGCATGCTCACCTCTGAGGGTTCCGATGAGCCGCACCAGACTTTCGACGTGGCGTCGGTATGGATGTGCAGAAAACTCGGTGATGCCAGCAGCGTAATCGCCCGAAGCTTCGTTGAGCGTCAGACGCAGATATTCAGGAGGATCAAATGGGCCAAGAATTGCCGAGCCGTTAGTTCCGTAGACCTCGAATCGTCGGGCCATCGGCTTCGCTTCAACGGCCGCGATGTCCAGAATGGCCATCGCCTTGTCGAACTCATAGATCGCAGCGGTATTGTCAGCGAAGTTTGCTGAGTCGCTGAACTCTCGGCGCATGAACGATGTGACTTTGTTTGGTCGCCCAAGCAGCCAGACGATCTGATCCAGCATGTGACTGCCAAGGTCGTAGAGGATGCCGCCGGAGTGCACAGCAATCACCGCCTGTGCGGCCTGCGGAATGTTCGTCGACATGTGCGCACGAACGTTGTAGATATCGCCAAGCAGACCTGATTTCGCCCACTTAGCCGTCTGAGCAAACGCCCAGTTCTCCCTAAACATGAATCCCATCTGCACCATGAGATCGTTCGCTCGCGCCTTTTCGATCACTCGCTCCCACTGGGCGTAGTTGTCGCCCGCGGGCTTGTCGTACCAGAGGTGTTTGCCAGCATCGATTATCGCTTCGGACTGATCCAGGCTCTCAGAGTTGTAGCCCTCTGACGCCACGCAGACAATGCTGGGATCGTCCAGGATGTCCCGCTCGCTTGAGAAGAACGTGACTTCAGACCACGGTGACTCGCTTTTGATGGTGGCCACGCGCTCGGCATCACCCTCGTAGACGCCAGCGAACTCAACATCATCGTTCTCCAACATCACCTGAAGAACTGCGGCGGCGTGGCCGTGCTTCGTGCCCCACTGGGCCAACTTGATCTTTGGCTTATCAGCCAACTAACTCTGCCTCCATCATCAACCTGAAACATATCGTGCGGGCGGAATGTTACGCCGGTTTTTGATTTGGCGTCTGATGAGGTTCAATTAACTATGACGATGGATCAAACGCAAGACTGCCAACCCCGTTTGGGTCGGCAGTGATTGTCAGTCAGGTGCTATCTATCTCTTTTGGGATTTCCCTGCAGACTGGGATTCAGCGTCCTCACCTTTGCCATTTCCTTGATCATGAGGAACCACCAGAACAAGTGAAACTACTGTTGACCTGCCCCCCTCAAACGAGTCCAGTTGAAAGTTGGAAACTGGGCTCTCATGAAGGGAGGCAGAAATGCCAAGAAAAGGTCACAGTCCTGAGAAGATCCTGAACAA
>CAUZJA010000162.1:0-6504 GCA_963579925.1 Dehalococcoidia bacterium
TGATGACGGTAGTACGGGGACATCAGATCATCCAGATGTGGATGAGGACGGATATTCTGCCTTAGTTGATTGTAATGACGACGATCCTTCGATCAATCCCAAGGCAACAGAAGTATCCAATGGCGTAGATGACGATTGTGATGGAACCTTAACTAAAGGAGACATTCTGATCATCCGTGATGTCCCCGGAAAAGGTCTGTCGCACGCCAAGGGGACAGTGAAGTTCTTTAACAACAGCAAAGGCTTTGGTTTCTAAGCGCACCAGTACGAACAATCACTTGGTGCACTGACTATCGAGACCTCGGGAGACCGGGGTCTCTTTGTTGTCCATCTGGTCCGCCATCCCCTCATCTACAGTCTCACGCATCTCCGCGTACGAGCCATTAATAACCGGTGCCGATCCCGTGGCCTCTGAGCCGCACCTTGGCGGCGCGGCTCAACTAGCCACCCAAAACAGGGAAGCTGTATATTTCCCGGATGGTTTACGTTGATGAGATCCGGAAATGCCGCCCGTTTGGCCCGCAAGGCTGGACTAAGAGCTGCCACCTGTTCGCCGATACCGAGGACGAACTGCACGACTTTGCTGCCTCAATGGGCATGCGACGGGAGTGGTTCCAGGATCACGAACGATTCGAACGTCGCCACTATGATCTGCCGGAGTACCGGCGCGAAGTTGCGCTAGAACTGGGCGCCGAAGAAATTCGCGCTAGAGATTGGCTGACGCGAGAGCGATAGACCTCCCTCAAAAGGTCAACTCCCTGCGTTCCGCTTATTTACCCCGGGGGCACAAGAACCGAGCCGAAGCGCTCCACCATCCGTACGGCGGAAGCATACTTGCGGCAAGAAGTGCCGATAGTACAACGGCCATGATCATGACTGTCTTGAGTAGCTGATTTGTATCTATGGCAAGCTGCATATTCTTCCACTTCAACTACAGATTGCCTCATCACACACACCGCAACATCGCGGCTTCCTGTGAATGAAGCAACGAGCGCGGTAACGGCGCAATAACAGGAACCTGCTATTCACCGATGTGTGGGTGGCTCCACCTGCCCCGAAGAGAGAGAGAGCGGCAACGCTCTAGTGCCCCGGCTGAATGAACTCCAACCAGTTACCTTCTGGATCCTGTGCGTAGACGATTCCATGCTCCAAACCGTCGTCATCAACGCTATAAATGGGATCAGTCACAAACTTGATGCCCTTTGCCGTCAGTTCGGCTTGCGTAGCCCGCATGTCATCAGTGTTGAAGCAGATATGAATCGCTCCATGCTGCATCATACCCAGATACCCCTCAGGAGATTCTGGCTCGTGATACTTGACCAGCTCTATGCGGTGGCCCGCTTCCATGTCAACGAACACCAACGTCCTGCGTGACCCGGCAATACCCGTGTGGTTGCCTTCCGGCGGCGCGTTAGACTCAATTCGATTCAGCTCGCTTAGTCCCAGCAGGCCGCAGTAGAAATCGACCATGGTATCCATGTCTTGAACCACTATCCCGGTGTGATTGAAACCAGTAACCACTAGTGCCGTCCAGCTACATCATTGCCGTCAACCAGCTCATGTTTCCCTGATTCGTTGGCGGAAGGATACCTAGAATGAGAGCACTCTGTGAATAGATTCTGTGCGGAGCCATTCGCGAGCCGCCGGGTCTGAGGCAGCTAGATTGCCCACGCAAAATTGGTGATAACGCTCTGCCTATTCGCCAAAACCTGTTGGTCGGCATGGAACCCTTTCTGAACGTATGGGTGTATAAATATGGGGTTGTAATTTTTTCCACCCATCGTCGGAGTCCCGATGCAAGAGATCTCACGACCAGCCCGGATTCGTGTTGAATTCCTAGCCGGTCTCACCGTCTCGTTGGCACTAGTGCCTGAGGCTGTAGCCTTCGCCTTCGTCGCGGGTGTTGAACCCCTCGTCGGCCTGTACGCCGCATTCATCGTTGGATTTGTGACGTCACTCACCGGCGGCCGACCGGGCATGATTTCTGGCGCTACCGGCGCTCTTGCCGTTGTGATGGTCGCGCTGGTGAAGGATCATGGTATTGAGTTCCTGTTCATAACCGTAATCCTGATGGGAATCATTCAGATTGCCGTGGGGGCGCTCAAGCAAGGCCGACTGATCAGCATGGTGCCCTATCCCGTAATGCTTGGATTCGTAAACGGGCTTGCCATCGTCATCTTCCTGGCGCAGCTTGAGAGCTTCAAAGTGGAAGGTGCTGACGGCCACGAATCCTGGCTTCCGGGCAATGAACTGGCAATCATGCTCGGCCTGATCGCCCTGACAATGGCAGTGATCTACCTGTTGCCTCGCCTCACCAAGCGCTTCCCCGCAGCGCTGGCTGGCATCCTGGTTGTATCGGGCCTGGTGATCTTTGGAGACATCGACACCACAACCGTTGGCGATCTTTCCAGCATCTCAGGTGGCCTCCCAGCATTCGGCGTACCAGACGTTCCATTCACATTTGAGACCTTCCGCATCATTTTGCCCTTCGCCTTCATCCTTGCCGCGATCGGCCTGATCGAATCACTTCTCACGCTGTCACTTATCGACGGCATTACTGAGACGAAGAGCCAAAAGAACCGTGAGTGCATTGCTCAGGGCGCATCCAACGTCATAACGGGCTTCTTTGGCGGTATGGGCGGCTGCGCCATGATCGGCCAGAGCATGATCAACATCAGCTCTGGCGCACGCTGGCGATTGTCTGGGGTTGTTGCCTCATTGCTGCTGCTGGCTTACATCCTGTTTGCCTCATCATTAATTGAACGCATCCCAATCGCAGCCCTTGTTGGCGTGATGTTCATCGTCGTAATCGGAACCTTCTCCTGGTCCAGCCTGCGAATCATCCGAAAAGTGCCCGTCTCCGATGCGCTTGTCATGGTGCTGGTATCCGCTGTTACTGTCGCTACAGACCTTGCAATCGCCGTTGTGGTGGGCGTAATTGTTTCTGCTCTCGTATTCGCATGGAACACGGCGCTATCTATCTACGTAGAGGCAAGCGCCGATAGTACTGACGATCGACGCGTGTACACGCTCCACGGACAGCTATTCTTTGCATCTGTAACCGCATTCCGAGACCTGTTCAACCCAGTGAACGACCCACCTGTAGTGGTGATCGACTTCATTCACTCGCGTGTATGGGATCACTCCGGGATTGAGGCAATCGTAGATCTGGCGAGGCGCTACGAGCGCGCTGGAAGAGAATTGCACCTGTTGCACTTGCCCCCAAGCAGCTTGCAGATGCTGGGCAAGGCAAACGTCATCATCGACGCCGATCCTGAAGCGAACCCCAGTTATAAGGTCACAGCTTCAGGCCTTGGTGGCTCCGGCGAAGGCCACTAGCCGCCCCGCTTCGGTCATTTCAGGACAGGCAAAAGCTCCAGTGCATCTACGTGTCGCGGTCGCAGCATTCCAAAGTGGCGATGATCCAGGGTGACCAGCTTGGGTTCGTCCAGCCGCTCAACTATCGCCAGTACCGCTGCATCCACAAACCCTATGTCTGAGTCAGCGTAGCGATCAATGAGACTCTTCACGCGCCCATAATCCTGTGGCTGAAGATCCTCTAGGCGATATGCACCGTCGACGATGTCATCCAAAAACGCGGTCATGATGCCGGGATGTAAGTGTGAATTGACGAAGTAGTCCACTTCCACCAGCACAGGTGTGGGGATTATGAGGGGCTCACGAGCGAACTCGATTAGCTCCCGGCTGACCGCGTGATCCTGATCGCTCCTATCAAGTGATGCATAGAGAGGCCCGGTGTCCAGGATCAGCGCCAAGAGCGTGGCTCTGGACGTTCATCACCAGACGTGCGAGCAACATCTTTTTTGCCGGATGAGCCGATGCCCAGACTTCGCGGGCGGACCTGGTACTGGTAGGCGTTAACAGCCAGGGCTTCCCGGATTACGGAAGCCATGGAAATGCCCTTGTCCGCAGCAACCTTCTTTAGCTGGTCGTGCATTTCATATGTAATAGAGAATGTGATGCGTTCCATGACATCATGATATCACGCCCCACATCACTATCACTAATTACCAATCTTTGCCAGCCCAAATCCGGCAGCAACCATTCCTATTCCAAGGGCGTTGTTGAGCACCACGTTGCCAACGGCGAATAGCCAATCACCGGAGCGCGCGAGTTGTGTTGTATCGAATGCAAAAGTGGAGAACGTGGTGAATGCGCCAGCGAACCCAACCAGAATGATCACGCGGACATCTGGCGAGAGATATCCCCTGTCCTCAATCAATGAATAGACCAGCCCAAAGATCAGACAGCCGATGGCGTTGGTCGCCAGGATGCCCCATGGGAACGGACCGTCAGTCCCACGCCCAATCAGCGTTGAGAGTCCGTATCGGCTTATGGCGCCTAGTCCACCCGCCGCGAATACAAGCAGTACACGCTCAATCATGCAGAAGGAGCCACCGCACAGCTCAGCGTCCTAACGATTCCCCCAACCTGATGAATCTGGCCTTGCACTAGCGGTCCTAAATCGTCCATTGACTCCAGCTCAACAAGACATATGACGTCATAAGGTCCAGTCACGCGATCTGCACTCACTACCGCCGAAATTCGATTCAGCCCGGAGACCACTCCGTTGACTTTGCCCGCCTCAACCTCAATCAGCACGTACGCCTCAGATGCCACCGTCGTCTCCCCTCAGTATCGCTGCCCCGGCCGCCAGTGCCCGTAGCTTCGCATAGGCCTCATCCAGGTCCATTGGATTCTGGGCGCCCGGCGAAAAGCCGCAATCGGGATTCAACGTGAGTCGATCTGCATCTACATATTCAATCGCAGCTTTTGCCCGACCCACAATATCATCGGCCGTTTCTACACGTGGGTCACAGTGATCAATCACACCCAGGCCCAGCATCTTGTCCTTTGGGAACTGCTCCAGGGACTGAATCCCATGAGATTGAGGCGCAGTGAACTCCATCGCGAATCTATCTACGTTGATATTACCCAGCGCTTCGATTATTGGCTCGTAGCCGGTGTCAGTGGCGCGTTCGCGATCAAAATGGCCGTGACAGAGGTGCATCGAGAGTGAAATATCCGCACCCGCCACCGTTTCGTTCAGCGTATTGACGCAGAGTTCTATCTGCTCATTTAACTCACCGGCGCCAACGCGCTCCCTGTGCGCTGGATCTGCCATCATCAGCAGCCACGGCTCATCTAGCTGAACATGACTCACACCCAGTGCGGCGAGCTTGCTGATCTCATCACGAATAATGGGGATGCACGCAGCGATGAACTCTTCTCGCTCTGGATACGCCCCCCTGGAAAATTGCTCCTTCCACATCCGCCACCCCAGAATGTACGGAGACGGCAACGACACGATAGTTTGACTCTCAGTGGCCTGCTGGAGGAATCGTGCGGCGTCGGTGGAAATATCGCTGTGCTGATTGAGTGGTGCTGTTACGGCAGGATCAGAGAGATAGCTGCCAAGGATCTGTGGCGATGCGTCTACAGAGAAGCCGTCTACATGCTCAGAGAAGACCTTGATGTAGCTCTCTCGTCGCCACTCTCCGTCCGATACGTAGTCGATTCCAGCCCGCTCTTGAAGCCGTATTGCTGAGGGAATCGCGGTGTCCAGATCCGCGTCAGCCTGTTGGTAGGTGATCGATCCGGCTTTGCGCTCTTCAATGACGTCTCGAACCCACTGCGGTCGCGGAAGACTGCCGACTACGAATGTCGAAAATGGCTCGACTAATGTCGATTCGGATGGCATTTCTTCAACCCTGGCGCCTGATCGGATTTGTGCGAGGCTATCATGCCCTACGCAGCCACCGGTGTGCAGTTCGACCTAGTCGGCCGGCTCCTGCATGTCCCATGCCGCTTGCCAGAACGCATGTTCATGCTCAACGCCTTCAGCAAACAAGCTCTGCATCTGGGTGCGTCGCTCTTCTGAGGCAGAGTCTGCGAGGTCATCCGTGAGGCCTCGTAGCCACACCGTCAGCGCCCGGTATGCGGGGTCGTTGTAGCCGTCAATCCAGCGTCTGTGCATCGATCCCGGCGGAGCGGTTCCGGTGAGACCCAGCTCTTCGCCAATCTGGTCGTAGCCCCACTGGCATGGCAGCATCGCGGATGCGATCTCTTCGACTGACCCTTCCCGTGCTGTTCGCAATAGAAATCCCGTGTACGCGAGGGTCGTAGCTGACGGGCGCGTGGCCTCAAGCTCTTCTCTGCTGATTCCAAAATCGGCGCAGAAACTCCGGTGAAGTTCCATCTCAGAATTGAGCGTTTCATCCAACAAGGACGCCCACTTGCCCATGGACTCCAGGTCAGACGACTTCGCTGCAGCCATCGCTACTACGCGGGAGTAGTCAATCAAGAAAAGATAATCCTGCGACATGTAGTAGCGGAAACGTTCAAGTGACAATGATCCATCGCCTATGCTTTGAACAGTGGGATGCTCACGGTGAGCGCGATCCCACTCAGATAGCACTGTTGACCGCATCTGCTCGGAAAAACTCACGCCAGAATCACTCCCACTCCACGCTAACTACGGTG
>CAUZJA010000163.1:0-6456 GCA_963579925.1 Dehalococcoidia bacterium
GCGGAGTTGTTCAACGAGCAGGTGTTGCACTTCAAATGTGAATCCACCTTCCAGCCTTCGCCGGAAAGACGCAGCGAACTCAGCGGACGGATGAAGTACGTCTAGATATTCGCGGTGCCGGTTGCCCAGGACTTGATTAGGTGGTGGGCTATGGCGATTGGGCCAGGGACGTTGATGCCTTCTAGTTTATCGTCCAGCGCCAGCAGCACTTCGTCTTTTGTGAACCAGCGGACGTCTGACATTTCGCCTTCGTCGACGACTATCTCGTCGGAGATGGCTTCTGCGTGGCAGCCGATCATGAGCGAGTTGGGGAATGGCCATGGCTGAGACGAGTGGTAGGTGACTTTGCCTACTTCCAGTCCAGCCTCTTCTTTGACCTCTCGGCGGACGCCTTCCTCGATGGATTCGCCCTGGTCCATGAAGCCTGCGAGGCAGGAGTAGAACGTGGTGGTGGAGCGGGCGCGGGTTTGGCCCATTACGCAGCGGTCGCCATGGTAGACCATCATGATGGCGACGGGGTCGGTGCGGGGGAAGTGCTGTGTTTTGCAGGATGTGCAAGCTCGCATGAGGCCACCTCGCTTGCTCTGCGATTCTGCGCCGCACACTGAACAGAAGCGGTGCGTTGAGTGCCAGTTCAGATTGGAGCGTGCCTGCGCGAGGATTCCCGATTGCTCAGCTGGCACATCTGTTGCCGCGCCACGTCCGTCTTCGAATGTTGCATCGGGCGCAAGTGCGGCGATGCCTGAAGGGTCTTCGACTTTTGTGATGTCGACTGCGAAGTGTGGATTTCGTTCTGCATCGAACCCAAGGAACTTTGGGCCGCCTGCTTCTTCTGGCAGGCCGTCCAGGAACTCGTGGGATATCCAGGCCAGTTCGGCGTCGGGCGATCGTTTTACCAGCGGCATGAGCTTGTGGAAGGGGAGTAGTCGCGCGTTTGGTTGGCGGGCCATCTTTGCGAGCAGTTCTTCGTCTCGGCGTTCGTGATCGCCACGATCGAATGGGTTACCGGCGAAGATGTGAGTTGGGTACGACAAGCGTCAGGCCTCCAGTGTTTGCAAGGCGACACTCTATCCCACTCCGCGGTCACTCCGTGACTGGACTTTTGGACGTAGCACGGGCATCTCTGCCCGTGCGAGCGGATATTATTCGGCACATAGTGCGAACGGCCACTCACATGGGTACTTCGACTCGCTCAGGGGGGCCAGAGATGCCCATGCTACGAAAGAAAGCGCGGGCTGATCTGAGGTGGATGAACGTCGAACGCGCCCTCACCCTAGCCCTCTCCCAGAGGGCTAGGGTGAGGGCGGGCTAGCCCTCGAAGAAGCCTCGGGGGTTGTTGATCATTAGATCGTTTACTTGAGCTTGGGATGCGCCTAGTTCGAGGAGTCTTGGGAGTACGTTGCGGGTTATGAAGAGGTAGTTGTCGGGGTTGGTTTTGGCTCGCTGGGCGATGCGTGACTTTTGCATCATGGTGGCCGTGACGCTCCAGTCGTGGCTGAGCATCAGGCGCTTGCCGTAGCCAGCTTCGATTAGCTGGTGGACCATGGCTGTGCGCTCTTCCCAGTCGGGGTCCTGACTGGGGTATCGGTCGAGTCCCAGCCAGACGCCTTTGTCCAGCAGGCCTTTCAGATAGTCGAGGTCTGTGGAGTCGTTACTGTGGCCGATGCAGACTCGGTTGAGGTCAATGCCTTCGTCCTCGAATATCTGGACTTGCCGGTCGCCGACGCGGTTCTTTGCCATGGTGTGCGTGTAGATGGGGGTTCCGGTGGATTTGTGGGTGCGTGCAGCGGCTCGCAGGATGATCTCGCCGCCTTCGCTAACTTCTGGCTCGTTGGCGATCTTGATTACGCCGGCTTTGATGCCGGTGCCTTCGATGCCAACTTCGATTTCGCGCTTATACAGGGCTGTAACTTCGTCGGGATCTGCCTGCACGAATGAACGCGGGATATCGAGCCATGTTCCAGTGGCTACGATTGCGTTTACGCCGCTGGCGCGTGAGACTTCTGCGATGACTCGGACATCACGTCCGAGGTCCATGGTGGAGAGGTCGATGATAGTGTCGACGCCTTCAGCCTTTGCCTCACTCAGGCGGCGGACACCCTCTGCGATGCCGTAATCGCGATCGATGAACTCCGGGTAGGTCGCCTGAATTCCCGCTGATGAGAGCAGGATGTGCTCATGTGAGAGTGTGAAGCCAAGTTCAGATGTGTCGATTGGGCCGGTGGCAGTGTTGATCGTCGCCAAGGTTCACCTCTGGGAGATACGTGCAAGTGGGTAGCGCCGGGCAGTAGACCAGATTGGGCGCGATGACGCAACGGCGGGGCTGATCAGTCCGACGGCGTGGCCTGGTAGACGTATGTCTTGCCGTTGAGGACTTCGATGCCTTCTTGAGTGGTGACTATGAAATCGATCTTGGCGCGGGATTTCTCTGGCATCACTTCAACCACTGTGGCTTCAGCGGTGATGGTGTCGTCGATGTAGACGGGGGCTGTGAACTGCCACTCCTGGCGGATGAATACGGTGCCGGGGCCGGGTATGTCCATTGCCACTAGAGCGTGGATCAGACCGACGGCGATGCCGCCTTGTGCCATTAGTCGGCGGAAGCGCGTTTTGGAGGTGAACTCTTCATCGAAGTGGAGCGGATTGTAGTCGCCGGTGACTTCGGCGTACGCCGCGACTTTATCGGCGGTTACCGTCAGCGAGCGGGTGGCCTTTTGGCCTTGTGTGATGTTCATGATTAATCAGGTGCGAGGAGCGTCTGTTGGGATGCAGGCCTCAGGTGATCTGCGGTCTAACCTGTTCTGCAAAGCGCTGCATCTGCTCCTGAACTTGCTCCGGAGAGAAGACGTTGTAGATACCAAGGTCCAACTGGAATCCGCTCAGTCCCAGATCGTCACGCAGTGTTTGGATGTTCTCTGCCACCTCCTCTGGGGTGCCGAAGTTTGCGATGACGTCAGACTCCACGAGTTGTTCGTAGTCGTCACTTTTCATGAGTGAGGCGCTATTTTCTCGTTGTGCGTTGGACTCAGCGTCCAGAGCTGGGTGCGGGCCTGCAATTTTGTGTTGGCGGGTCCAGAGATTCATTGTGCTTTCGCGAGCTTCTGCGACTGCCTGCTCATGGGTGTCGGCGATGTGCACTAAGAATGCGCCAACTACATCGCCTTTGCCCGTGTGTCCGGCATCTTGCCATGCCTGGTGATACGACTCCACGCGTTGTCGAACCACGCTGCGGTCGCCCCTGGGCATGATGAAGATGTGGTAGCCGTTGCGGCCTGCGATCTCATATGAGGCCGGGCTTCCGGCGGCGTAGTAGATGGGTGGATGCGGCGACTGGGCGGGCTTGGGTGCGATCTTCACGTTGGGATAGGAATAGTACTGGCCGTTGTGCGTGAACTCATCTTCCGTCCAGGCCTTGCGTATGACTTCAAGCCCCTCGACCTGACGATCACGGCTCTCGCCGTAGTCGACGTCTGACATCACATAGGCGTCGACTTTTGAGCTTCGACCAGCGCCAAAAATGAGCCTGCCGTTGCTGATCTGATCGACGCTCGCTGACGCCTCGGCAATTCGGAGCGGGTGAGTAAGCGGGATAGCGACGATCGCCATGCCGATCTTTAGGCGCGTAGTCCGTGCTGCTGCGGCCGCAGCGAGGGTGAAGTTTGCGCCAGAAATGAAGACGCCGGGCTCGTTATGTTCCTCGCCTATCCATACGGCGTCGAATCCCTGGGCTTCCAGGTACTCTACCGATTGAAGGAACTCCTCCAGCGATTCAGCCTCGGAGATGCCGGGTCGGGAAGGAACCCGTGAAAACCAGCCAAAATGTGGATCGGGTAGCAATGTTTTCTGTCACAGTGACTCGCGTTTTTAGGTGGACTGGCAGAGCATACTAACTGCAAACGGAACGGGATGCTGAACTAGACCAAAGTGTTGGAGGCGACGTGGCTGAGTATTTTCGGGATCTGGTGCCAGGTAATTACTGCTGGGGCTGCGGAACGCTCAACACCAGCGGTCTGCACGTGAAATCTAAATGGTCGATTCCGGGCGAGGAGTCCGTGTCCACGTTCATGCCGCACCCTGAGCACATGGCAGGGCCAACTGACGTGGTGAACGGCGGGATTATCAGTGCGCTGGTCGACTGCCACTCAGTTCTCACAGCGGTTGCTCGTGAGTATCACGGTGAAGGACGGCCGGTAGGGGATGGCGAGAAGATCTGGTGCGTCACGGGCACACTCACGGTGAAGTACCTGAAGCCCACGCCTATCGATCAGCCGATTGATTTAGTGGCGCGAGTGGTCGAGACCAAGGGCAAGCGCACGAATATTGAGTGCACGGTTTCGTCTGGTGGGGTGACAACCGCGGAAGGCCTCGTGGTGGCGTTTCGGGTGGATCCGGAGTGGACGGGCGGTTAAAGTTCAGATCATCCGCATGAATCGAGATAAAAAGTTCTTGATTCGGCCAGCCGTAATGTTTCTGTAAGGTTTGTAATCTCTCTGAAACGCCCAATTGGGACTCTCTCTTGGTCGCTCACAAGTGTGTGCGCAGAGCTATCAGATAATCAGGGGGTATCGACCATGAAGCTTCGAATTATTGGTGTCTTGGCAGTGTTGGTTATTGGGGCAGTAGCCGGTCCCGGCATAGCGTCGGCAGATTCGGGATTTCTCTGTCCGGTCGTTGGTGACGGCGTGCTAACTGCTGACGCCAACAACGGTGACCATGGAGTTGAAGCGATAAATCCGCCAGTAGGAACCTCGTTCCTACCGGGTAACAACCAGGCGGGTGCGAACTCCAACACCAACGCCCACAACACATCTGGGCCAGGCGACCCTGATGCAGGACCAGGCGGGAATCCAGATTCCTCGCCAATCTGGCCGTAGTCGATCGTGCAGAATCGCGCTCAAGTAGCAAGGGAGCCCCGGTGGAATTACCGGGGCTCCTCTTCACGTTATCGTTCGGCATGTGACGGCATATCAATTTGTAAGTTGACGATTACGTAAGGATATGCTTACATATGTTGCATGGACGACGTAATGCAGGCACTGGCACAACCCACTCGCAGAGAAATTCTTCAGCTGGTTCGCGACGAAGAGCTATCGGCAGGTGAGATTTCTGCACATTTTGATGTGAGCCGACCTGCCATTTCTCAGCACATCAAGGTTCTTAAGGACACGAACCTGGTGATTGAGCGCAGGGACGGTACACGCCGCATGTATCGAGCTCGTCCAGAAGGAATGGCAGATTTGAGGAAATTCCTCGACCTGTTCTGGGACTACCGGCTCAACCTTCTCAAAGATGAAGTGGAAGCCGCGGAAGAGCAGAAGGCAACAGAAACTCGGGAGAAGAAAATTGGTAGAAGCGAAGATTCAGATCATCAAGCAGATTCGAATTGATGCAAGTCCGGAGTCGGTGTTTCCGTGTTTGATCGACGCTGAGAAGGTGGTGGTCTGGAGCGGCATTGCGGCCGAACTGGACCCAACTCCGGGCGGTGACTATCGCGTGACTATGATGCCGGGCGTGGTCGCGGCGGGTAAGTTCGTGGAAGTCACGCCGTATTCCAAAGTCTCGTACACCTAGGGCTGGGAAGCCGATGACAATCCGATCAGGCCTGGTTCATCTCTCGTCGAGATCGAGCTGGAGCCGGACGGTGATGCAACGGTCCTGACGTTGACGCATTCCGGACTTCCAGACGACGCAGTTGAGATGCACGGAAGTGGCTGGGATCACTTCATGGAGCGATTGCAGGTTGCTGGTGGCGGTACCGACCCGGGTCGCGATCTGTGGCTGGGCAACCCTCCTCACTGAGGCCGAAACGCCTCGGCGCCATCTTGCGGGGTGAAGCCGAGGGTGGCCCAGCCTGCGGAGGTGTCGTAGATCTTCCAGGTGTTGGCTGAGGCGCCGTAGACGATGGCGTTTTTGATGCCGGGTTTTTCTACGCATGCGGCGAAGAAGTTGCCGAGATCGCGGTGGCTGAACCACGAGACGTATGAGCGGGCGTCGGCGTCGGGGTGGTTGTCGCCGCTGATGGTGCCAAGACGTACTGATACGGCCTCCATGCCTTCGGCGTAGTAGCGGGCAAGTTGTTCGCCGAATGCCTTTGTTACCGCGTATCGGCCGTCGGCTCGTACGGGCATATCGGCGGTTACTAACGGGACAGTTGCCGGGTCGAGATCGCCGTAATCGCCTGCCGCGATCGACCGCCACGGTTCGTCTTCTTCGTACATGCCCATTACGTGCATCGACGAGGCGAACACGATACGATGCACTCCCGCCTCGTGTGCCGCCTGGAAGACATTAGCCGTGGGCTGGACGTTGCGTGGCATCAGGACGTCCCAGCCGATTTCGCGCCCGTGGCCCGGCTCAGCGGCGAGGTGGATTACGACGTCGATGCCGTCGAAGCGCGGCCGGATGGCATCGTAGTCGTTGAGGTCGAGCACTCTGGTTGCGAACTGATCGGCATTA
>CAUZJA010000164.1:0-6406 GCA_963579925.1 Dehalococcoidia bacterium
ACACAATAGGTAACCGATTCCGTAACAGGTGTGTTACGAATAAGTTTCGTGATTCTCAATCATCAGTGACCCCTATCGCAGCAGGACCCTTGACACGCTCCGTATCAATTCATAGGATTTGTCTCATATAAGAAGCAACTGGTGCTATACCGGTTTTGCATCTGAGATCACGGTATTTCCGAAATATGACCAATCCGAAGTCGAATCAATCCGTAACTGAGTGGCAGACAACGCTGCTCGGAACTTTGCTCGCGCATCCCTATCGGCAAGGCGATAGGGATGCGCGCCGAAATACGTCGAATGAAGTGGTTAAGGTACCGGAATCGTCATCAGAATCAGTCAGTGATGAAAATACTAGTGCATCGGGTCGTGTGACCGGCGTTTATATCATTAGCGTTGCGGCCCGGTTGACGGACATGCATCCGCAAACGCTGCGAAAGTATGAACGAGTGGGACTCCTTTCTCCAACACGCACTGGAGGAAGCCTCAGGCTCTATTCTGAGAACGATCTCGCTCGGTTGAGATTGATCAGAATTCTCACGGAGAAGTTTGATCTTAACCTCGCGGGTGTGCGGCTGGTTATGGAACTGGTTTCTCATTTGCATCATGTTCTTGATAATTTGGAATCTACAACTGAAATCTTAAGCACTCCTGAAGGAAACGCAGCGGTGCAAGAGTTGAAAGGAATACTGGAGAGCTTGGAAGTTGAGTGACCCGAAGGATGAGTTGGAACAGATAGAAGATGAAGAGCCGGAACCTGCCTCCGAAGGCGCTGAAGCCCCCGCTGAAGACGCTGAAGTTGAGACGGACGAGCCATCGCCTGATAGTGAGTTAGCGGAAGCTCTCCGTGAGAAAGATCAGTTTCGAGCGCTCGCACAGCGTGCTCAGGCAGACCTGGTCAATTTCCGGAGCCGTGTTGAAACGGAGAAGATGGAACTGGCTCAGCGCACCAAGGCGGGCCTGATCAGGCGGATGCTTGAGATCGCGGACGGCGTTGAAGCGGCACTTCAGGGAGATGCAACTAAAGACGTAGATGTTTCCTTCCTGCAAGGGGTGGAAGCGATCAAGCGCAGCTTTGATTCCGTTCTGAGCGGTGAGGGAGTTGAGCGATTCGAGAGTAAAGGGGAGAAGTTTGATCCCCGGCTTCATGAGGCATTGCTCACTACTGAAACAGAAGATGCAGAGCCGGACACCGTCATCAACGTGATGCGCGTCGGATATCGGCATGGTGATGACATCATCAGGCCGGCGCTGGTGGAAGTGGCATCGAAGCCATCGAAGTAGTTGGTATGACTGCAGGCGTGAGAGCCTGAGGTTTTATTAGTCACAGTACAACAGATTCATGAAATGAGATCCCTGTCTAGATAAGGGATCGATAACAACAGGAGCACAGATAGAACATGGCAAGAGCAGTTGGGATTGACCTGGGCACCACAAACTCAGTGGTTGCGGTCTGGGAGGCAGGCGAGGCCCGTATCCTCGAGAACAACGAGGGGCGTCGCACGACACCGTCCGTAGTAGCGGTCAATCCAAAATCCGGCGAACGATTCGTCGGTGAACTGGCACGTCGTCAGTCGATTACCAACCCGGACAACACGGTCTATTCAGCGAAGCGATTCATTGGACGCAGGTTCGATGACCCGTCGGTCGCAAAAGACGTTGATATGGTTTCGTTCAAAGTCGTTGAAGCCAACAACGGCGACGCGTGGGTAGAACTCAACGGAGAGAAGGAAGCACCGCCTGAGATTTCAGCGATGGTGCTCCGGAAGCTGAAAGAGGACGCTGAAGCAAGGATTGGCGACACGGTCGATAAAGCCGTCATAACCGTGCCCGCCTACTTCAACGATAGCCAGCGTGAAGCAACAAAGGTTGCAGGCCAGATCGCCGGGCTGGAAGTGCTTCGCATCATCAACGAACCAACGGCAGCGGCACTTGCCTACGGGATGGAGAAAGAAGGCGATCGGACGATTGCCGTCTTTGACCTGGGTGGCGGGACGTTTGACGTGACCATCCTCCAGTTGGGCGATGGTGTGTTTGAGGTCAAGTCCACCAACGGTGATACGCACCTTGGCGGCGATGACTTCGACCTTCGGATCGTTGAGTGGGCGGCAGACGAGTTCAAGGCCGAGAACGGAATCGACCTTCGAACCGACAGCGCAGCTCTCCAGCGGCTACGGGTGGAAGCTGAGCGGGCGAAGGTCGAACTGTCCAACGTGGCGCAGACCGAGATTAACTTGCCGTTTATTACGGCTGATTCCGACGGACCAAAGCACCTGGCGCTTCCGTTGACCCGCACCCAGCTGGAGCGTCTTGTCGGCGATCTGGTGGACGGGACGGTAGCTCCAACGAAGCAGGCCATCACAGACTCCGGAATCTCAGCATCAGACATCGATGAGGTAATCCTTGTTGGTGGTCAGACACGGATGCCAGCCATCGTCGCAAAAGTGAAAGAGATCTTTGGCAAAGAGCCAAATCAGACTGTAAACCCGGATGAGGTGGTCGCTACCGGTGCCGCAATCCAGGCAGGTGTACTGCAGGGTGACGTAAAAGACATCCTTTTGCTGGATGTGACTCCACTGTCTCTGGGAATTGAGACCCTGGGTGGAGTCGGCACAGTCCTGATCCCTCGCAACACAACGATTCCAACATCGAAGTCAGAATCATTCACTACGGCGGCGGATAACCAGCCGTCAGTGGAAGTTCACGTCTTCCAGGGCGAGCGTCCAATGGCGGGTGAGAACACGTCCATCGGTCGGTTCATGCTGGACGGAATCCTTCCCGCACCTCGTGGCACGCCACAGGTGGAAGTGACATTCGACATTGATGCTGACGGCATCCTGAAGGTGTCTGCATCAGACAAGGCAACGAACAAAGAGCAACACATCACCATCGCTGGTCGGTCCGGACTGAGTGATGAAGAGATTGCAAAGGCCGTTGAAGAGGCTGAGAGCCACGCAGAAGAGGATCAGAAGCAGCGGGTGTCTATCGAGACCCGCAACGCCGCTGATAGCGCCGTCTACTCAGCTGAGAAGCTGATAGCGGATCAGGAAGATCAGATTCCTGATGACGAGATCAAGATTGCGATCACCGAGGCAATCGCCAAGGTGAAAGACCTGCTTGCGTCAGAGACGTCGGAAACGTCAGCGATCACCGATGCGGTCAATGAGCTACAACTGGAACTCCAGAAGGTTGGCCAGGCTGCGTACGCGGAGCAAGGCGCACCGCCACCCGGCGAAGAGGGCGGACCTGAAGACGGGCCAGAGGGTGATGACACACCGGATGACACCGTTGAAGGTGAGTTCCGAGAGGTCTAAGGCTTCCGGATTGAGCGCACTAAAATAGAACATCTTAGCGAGGCTCCATATTGGAGTCTCGCTTCGCGTTTGGAGTTAACGCTAGGCGCGATTAACTAAACGCGAATATTAACGAGCTCATCGACGCGTACACCCCGATCTTTGTAATCGTCTTCACGCCAACTGTTCTGGCGAACGGTCGGCTGCCTGAGACGAGCCCGGGGATCAGGATGAGCGTCATGGCGAGTCCTGCTGCCGTAGCTATCAGGTGAATCGACGATACGTCTGTGAAGAGCGCACCTTTTGTGTAGGCAAGGGAATCTGCCGACAGCACGATGCCAATATTAAACATGTTGCTGCCCAGCAAGTTTGACAGCGCCAATTCAGGTGCCCCAATTCGCAATGCAGCGATGGCCACGGAGAATTCGGGCAGCGTGGTGCTGATGGGTAGGAACTGCGCGCCAACGAAGCTAGAAGACCACCCCATTGCGTCCGACACGCCGTCGGCAGCGTTCGCCAGCCAGATACCACCAATCGTCACGATGGCAACGGCACCTAGGTAGCCGCCAATGTTATTCATGAGAGATCTGGATGGTTTCTTAAATGAGAAACCGGAACCAGAAGATTCGTCAGTTGATGCACCGGAACTGCTTTTTCTTCGCAAGGAGTTCAGAACGGAGCCAAGCTGACCAATCGTCCACAGGGCCGTGACAACGTATGCCACGATCATCGTGACAGGCAGGACGCGGATGATCCAAGAGGGCACTCCGAGCTCATCACGTCCCAGGATCAGCATGCCACCTGCCATGAGCAAGAGGATGACGCCTGCGGAACCCAACTGCTTTGTCTCAACGGTAGGATCTCGCAGAATTCCACGCCATTTGATGCCCAGAACTGCGATTACAAGCAGGTTCAAGCTGTTCGCCCCAAACGCGCCGCCCACTGCGAGGTCTGGTGAGTCTAAGCCTCGTATAGCGGTGATACCGGTTACCAGTTCTGGTAGCGAGGTGGCTGTGGCAAGGAGAATTACGCCAGCCCAGACCCTGCCTAGCCCGGTCTGCTCACCAATTGCGTCCCCAAATCGGACGAGCGTCCAGCCTCCGGCAAAAACAATGAGAGATGCGCCAAGGTACTGCAGCCACGCTTCAAGCAATGTTGTTCGTATTCTCCGTTTGGGTCTGTCGAGTCATTGGGGTGATATCGGGTGTTCAGGGTGGTCTCATGCAAAAATAAAGCCGCGTAATGCGGCGGCGACAATCAATTATCGCACTCTTCAGGCCATGACGAATACCACGGAAACGCCATTAATCGCGTAGTCAGGACCGTAACAACCTGTGTAAGAACCACTTTACATGCAACTGGGATTCAGGTTAAATTCGATAGGTAGCAGTTTTGCAGGTGACTTGGTGCCCGAACAGTTGAACGTACTTGTCATTGATGACGATAAGGATGTGCTGGAATTCTTTCAGCACCAACTTTCGCGTGATGATTCATACGCCTTCAATCTCTGCCAGGACAGCAAGCTTGGCCTTGAGACGCTCTCTGAGAGTACGCCGGACATACTCATAATCGACTGGATGATGCCGGGTCAGAACGGCATTGATGTGCTTCGGGAGATTGATCAGAACCCGGAAATCGATGAGCCTGGATATATCACCATGATCAGTGGCGCACCAGATCTCGAATTGCTGTCAATGATAGCGATGGAACTCGGAGCTGCTGAAGTATTGCCTAAGCCCATGACCAAGAAAGTGGCAACGGCAATGTTGAAGCGGGCAGAGATCAGGATTGCTACCGGCGTTTAGCTGGCGACAGCCACTTCGCCTTGCTCAGTTTCAGTCGCGTTCTCAGACTCAACTCTCACGCCTGGGAGGCAGATTCCTACCACCTGTCCCCATGTCAGGCTTGCTGAGGACGTCTATCGCCCCGCCATGTGCCTCTATGAGTGACTTTGTGAGCGCAAGTCCAAGCCCTGAGCCAACGATGCCCATATCAACATGGGTTTCGAGCCTGTAATAGGGCTCAAATATTTGATCTCTGGTGTCGAGATCAAATCCATCGCCTTCATCTCGGACGGTGACATAAAGATCGTCGTTCACAAGAGACGCTCTTACATGGACGGATGATTCTCTTGGTGAGTACTTAGATGCGTTGGTCAAGATATTGAGTAGCGCCTGCATCACGCGGCCGCGATCTACAAGGATTGTGGATTCAAGAAGATCAAGTTCCAGATCGAGGAACTGTTTGCGTTCTTCAAATGTTGGGCGGATGGTGTCTACGGTGTCGAGGATGAGCGCTGTTGCCTCATGCTCGCTCGTCTGTATCTTGAGGACGCCTGTCTGCACTTTATGCAGATCCAGAAGATCATCTACGAGTGCCAATAGGCGATGGCCATTCAGGCGCATCATCCGCAGATATTCCATCTGCTTGGGAGAAACGTCGTCGCCAGACTTGCGCTCCATGAGGTCTGCCAGGGCCACGATTGTGGTTAGCGGTGTACGGATCTCGTGTGCAACTACTGATAAGTAGCGCTCACGCTCTCCGCCCTCGGCCGCATCGCCGTGTGGCGTATTGATCGTCATGCTGTCCACTTCCAATCCATCCCAAGAAAAGCTCGGACCGTGTCCGGTACTTGCCCATGCCCAGTCCTTGCCAATGAAAGATGGTGTAACGGCACCTGGCCAACCATGGGTATAAGGGGCATTCCCAACGACGAGAACTTTTTATCTCAGGGTGTTAGCGGATGGAACATTACCTGCGTACTGAGTGTGACGGTACTTCTGTACTGCCGCTCGATAGGGCGTTCAAACTCCGCAGGGTTTCAGGCGGTGCAGAAGCGCGCGATGTGAAGCGCGCTTCGGTTCTCCGTCAACTTGAAAACCACGGAGCGCACAACGGATTGAAGGCCCGTTTCTGTCATTTCGAGGCTTGCCTCAATGTCTTCAGCCTCTACGCCCTCAGCGAGAAGGTTGAGTACGTTCTGCTCGCGCGTCGAGAGGCTGGTCAGCACTGGCCGAACCGGCTGTGCAGCCAGCCACGTTTGCCCAAGCACCTGCGCGAGCCGGGCGGCTACGTTTGGCATCCTGGCGACCATTCCGTAGATCGGGGCCGCA
>CAUZJA010000165.1:0-6402 GCA_963579925.1 Dehalococcoidia bacterium
AGGCGCTCATGCTCTTCATGGATTACAAACTCGTCCCGTTTAACGGCGATACGGTGCATGTCGCCGATGTGGCCGCCGGGGATATGATCGCTCTCGACACCACCGTCACGCTTCCTGATGAGCCGGAGATCACCAGGTGATAGCGCTGATCATCTACGATCCGTATCGCAACATGACGGATTATCGGCTCATGAAGTCAGAGGCTACCCACCAGAAGCTGGTCATCAACGCGCGGTAGCAGCTGCGCTGTGCACTGAGTACAGCCGTGGGGCATCTTTGGTTGATGTGACGTGGCATCCATCCGCAGCTCACGCGGTAGCGGCGGGTCTAAGACCCGCTCTTCGCACGCACCTACAACATCATCACGCTCGCGTCCCCGGAAGCAGGTCTTAGACCCGCCGCTACCGAAGAGAAGATGAGGGCGTGAGTGTGCGATCTGTGGCCACGCGCGGATGCCCGTAACCGCACCCAGATCACCGCGTTCCGCCCCCCATTTCCGCGAAAACACCCCGAATTAACCCACATCGCGCGCCAATCCATATTTCTTCTTCTCCACGGCAGTCCCAAAATTGTGGATAATGGGGAGAGCAAAGTCATTACCGCGTCAGAAACCTGGGGACATCCCAAGTATCTTGGGCCACGACGCTCTTAGAAATTCAAGCCGGTTTAGATAGTCTCGTCTTGTGCGAACAACTGTGTTCGCCGGACGTAAGGAATCCTCAAAGTGCAAGTTCTGTTTCTGGAAGATGTCGCGCCCAACCATCGAGCGGGCGACGTTAAAGAGATCAAAAACGGCTACGGTCGCAACTACCTGATCCCACACGGGAAGGCTACGTTGGCGACTAAAGGCGCGCTACAGCAGGCGGAATCTCTCCGTGCGGCTGCGGCTGAGCGTCGTCTCAAAGAGGCCGAGGACTGGCAGGTTGTTGCAGACGAGCTTTCAACCCGGCCCGTAATCGTCAAGATGCGGTCTGGCCCAACCGGAAGGTTGTACGGCTCTGTCACCAACACACTGATTGCCGCCCAGGTCTCTGAGATGATCGCACGAAAGATTGATCGTCGAGGCATCCGCATCCCGGAGCCAATTCGAACGCTGGGAGTTGTAAAACTCTCCATCAAGCTGTTTGAAGAGGTGGGTTGTGACATTGAACTTCATGTAGAAGGCGAGACTGACGGCTCTGAATTCTTGATTGATGAAGAGCCGGTGAGCGTTGACGAAGCGCTGGCCGCAGTTGATGAAGCCACTGCTGAAGAAGATGCTGCCCCAGAAGCAGAAGCAGGCACTGACAAGTCATCAGACTCTGGTGATGGGGATTCCGAGGACACACCCCAAAGCTAGCGGTTTTTGCTCGCAGACAGACTTCCCCCTCACGACATACGCGCAGAAGAGTCGGTTATCGCCTCTCTGCTTATCGATGGCGAAACTTTAGGCCAGGTCTCATCATTCCTGCTTCCGGACGACTTTTACCGGGAGCGGAATCGCTGGTGTTATGAAGCCGTTCTTGAGCTTTTTAATCGCGGTGAGGCCATCAACCAGGTCACCGTTGCGCATGAGCTTGAGTCCGCCAACCAGATAGAACAGGTTGGCGGCAGCGCCTTTCTTGCCCATGTGATTTCCGCCGTCCCAACGTCGGTCCACATTGAGCACTACGGACGACTGGTCCATCGCACTGCCACGATGCGTCGGCTGATCGCTGCGGCTGATGACATTGCCGATATCGGCTACGAAGACAATCCTGATATCGACAACGCGCTGAGCGCGGCCGAAAACGTTCTTTTCAGCATTCGGTCGGGTCAGGCATCTCGAGACTTCACGCCACTGCGCGAGGTCTTCGACACTTATCTTGAGAACGACCCCAGTCTTGCCGACCCTACGGACCTCTCAAACCAGCCTGTCATGAGCGGCTTCAGAGATCTGGACAGGCTCCTAGGTGGACTCCAACGCTCGGACATGCTGGTGCTTGCCGCACGCCCATCGATCGGTAAATCGACGGTGGCACTGAATATTGCACGAAACGCCGCTGCAACTGGAATGATCATAGGCATCTTCTCCCTTGAGATGGGGCGTGAGCAGGTTGCTCTTCGCCTGCTCTCAGCAGAGTCTCAGGTGGACACACATCGACTGCGAATGCGCCTGACTGGTGAGACAGAAGACGCCCGTATCGCTGACGCCATCGGTCACCTTTCTGACCTCCCAATCTGGGTGGACGACACGCCGTTGCAGACCGTGGTGGAGATTCGCTCCAAGGCCAGACGCTTGTCCATGGAACACGGACTGGACATGGTCATAGTGGACTACATGCAGCTCATCGAAGGCCGCAGCAGTCGGGGTGACGCGAATCGTGTGCAGGAAGTCAGCGAAATTTCACGTTCCATGAAGGGGCTCGCCAGAGACCTGAATATCCCGGTGGTCGCTATTTCGCAGTTGAGCCGTGCCATTGAGCAGCGCACACAGCACAGGCCACAGCTTTCTGACCTTCGGGACAGTGGTTCGATTGAGCAGGACGCAGACGTTGTGATGTTCATCCACCGTGAGGACAAGTACACGGATGAGGATGAGTGGGCGCGCACCAACCCCGGTCAACCGTACCCGCACAACCTGGCTGAAATCATCGTTGCAAAACATCGGCACGGTCCAACTGACTCCGTGATGCTTGCGGTGCAAGACAACTTCGCAAGATTCGTGGACGCGGCGCGACTGACTGCGTCTACGCCTGAGCGCGTATGAGCGTAACTGGGCCATTCTCACCCAACATGGATTGGGTGCCAGTTCCCGCACCCGTCTTCGGTCAGCTTCTGGCAGATATTGATGATCCAAACGAGCTGAAGATATTGATGCGGACGCTCTGGCATATCAATCGGAAAAAGGGTGCACCTCGCCCCGTCAGCGTCGACGAACTCAGCGCTGATAGTCTCGTGTCAGACGCGATTTCACTTTCTGGTGATGAGTTGGTGACCGAACTCCATCGAGCGCTCGATTCGCTGGCCGCACGAGGTATATTTCTGAGCGTTGGGGATCGTGACGCTGCTACGTATGTAATCAACACTCAGGATGAGCGCGACGCTGTGTCACGATCTGGAATTCCAGTTCGTGACATCGTCAGCGCCGCTCCAGAGACGTGGGATTCACCGTCGGACCGACCTGGAATCTACGAACTTTATGAACAGAACATTGGCGCGTTGACGCCACTCATCGCGGAACGATTGACCGAAGCGGTGGAGGCGCATCCGGAGTCGTGGCTCCGTGAAGCAATCACCATAGCGGTCGAAAACAACGCACGAAACTGGGGATATGTGACAGCCATCCTTGAGCGGTGGCAGACGGAAGGCAGGGAGGATGGAGAGCCTCGACGAGATCCTGAGGAGCTTCGGCAAGAAGAGTTCCGAAAGGCTTTCGCCAAGTACGCCCGGCGCACCTGACAAGGCGGACGGAGTAGAGGATCCCAGCGCCCCCGATTGCGACATTTGCGAAGGGCGCCGATGGATCGCGGTAGAAGCCGATATGGGCACGCCCGAGTTCGGCACAGTTGCGCCGTGCGAGTGCCAGGAGCGCGTATGGGGTGCCAACGTTGGCGCGTCTCTGCGTCGCTACAGTCAGCTTGGCTCACTTGAACGCCTCACGTTTGCGAACCTTGAAGAGCGCGGGCGCGTGGAGCATGTTGAATCTGCAAGTTTCCGCTCTGCCGCTGATGCAGCAAGGGCGTTTTCAACCGACCCGCAGGGCTGGTTTGTTTTGCTTGGACCAAGCGGCACCGGCAAGACGCACCTTGCTGCGGCAATGGCCAACCAGCTTGTAGAGAACGAAAAGGCAGCACTCTACGTCTCAGTACCCGAACTGCTTGATCACCTTCGCGCTGCCTTCGATGGCGAAAACGAGATCACACCGGACAGCATCATCAGCCAGATTGTGATGGCTCCAGTGCTGGTCCTTGATGACATCGGTGTAGGCACGATGACCAACTGGGCCAACGAAAAGGTCGACCGTATCCTGAGCTACCGCTTCAACGGCAGAGCGCCAACCATCCTGGTGACTTCGGTGGATGAGGCGACGCTCGATGAGCGCATTCGGACTCGTATGTTCGACATGATCCTGAGTCAGGTGCATCGGCTAGAGTCGGCGCGCTACGCCCCAGGACTTGAAGACTCTGGTGTGCCGAAGGCTCTGTACGATTCGATGACATTCGGTCTCTTCACGCCCCGTGGCAGATCGGCTTCACCCGCGGATCAGGACACGCTCCGTTTCTCGCTAGACGCCTGCAAAGCGTTCGCTGATGAACCTCAAGGCTGGTTGCTGCTCATGGGCGGCACGGGAACAGGCAAGACCCATCTCTCGGTGGCCATTGCACGCGAGCGGATTGCGCTCGGAGAGTCCGTACTATTTCGTTTTGTGCCAGACCTACTTGACCATCTCAGACGGGCATACGCGCCCAACAGCACTGTCAGCTACGACACTCTGTTTGAACAGGTGAAAACTGCAGATTTACTCATTCTTGACGACCTTGGTGGCGAAAGCTCCAGCCCGTGGGCCGAAGAGAAGCTCTACCAACTCATCGTCTATCGCCACAACAACCGGCTACCCACGGTGATCACAACCCGCCTGCTGCTAGACAGCGATTCAACGAACTCATCCAGCGGGCGTGGCCGACGCCAGACGACATTTACGGACGCCATTGCCTCCCGGTTGAAAGACCAGCGCGTGGTCACAATACTGCCGATCTCTGCGCCCGACTACCGCGAATGACGGGGTCGGATACGCGCAAGCAGAACGGCTGCGTGTTCTGCGAGATCGTGGCGGGGCAGTCTCCGGCAAAGTTTGAGCATCGGGTCGACGACGATGGCAAACTTCTGAATCACCCGGATCTAGTTGCGTTCCACAACAGGCTCGATTGGGCCAGGGTGATGCTTCTGGTCGTTCCACGCTCGCACGTTATGCAAGGTGAATACTGGACCGGAGACCTTCTCAACGAGGCAGCCCGATTGGGGGTGGTACTTGGCGAGTCGCTTTGCCCGGAAGGGTTCCGGCTTATCTCAAACTTTGGCAAGTCAGCGCATCAAAGCCAGGAACACGCGCACCTTCACGTTGTCTCTGGAGCTGGCGAGCCGCGCGACTCTCCCGGGCCGCTAATCACGCAGAATGGCAACATCTCATTGCATCGTGCGAATGCTGCGGGAGTGCCGCTGGCCGTGACGCTGACGCGCCGCGGCGATGCCACGCAGAAGCAACTCTGGACGGGTGATCACTTCGTGCAGGTTGGCCGATCAGCGATCGAGTATGCGTCTGAACACACACCTGAAGGGTTCAGGCTATCGTCAGAGTTCCAGTCACCAGCAGCGGAAACTGGCGCAGGCGGCGGCGAACCGGGTTTGCAGCTTCATGGTGGCGGCCAACTTGACCTCTATATATGATCACGCCGCACTAGCGCGGTCCGAACGTAGGAATCTCCCGCAGTAGCTCTGCGATTTCCGTGGGAATACCGCCGGTGATTGTCACCCGCTGAACCTCACCACCGAACGGCGGCCATAGTTCTCTAAGTTGCTTGCCGTATTTGCTCTCGATATAACTGGCGTCGTTGTCATCCAACTCACCAAGTGGCTCGATCGCGGCCTGAAGCTCTCTGACCTGAGCGCGTACCGCTGCCAATGTCCTGAACGCTGAATCCTCATCCTGAATCTTCCTGAGTTCTAGTGTTAGCGCCTCAATACCTATCGTCCACGCCTCTGCGGCGACCTGAAACTCTGCAGCCCGCGCGTTATCAACACTGGCTCCTCCTCCCAGGCATCCAGGAAGCGCTGTCAGTGCGATGGCCATGATGACAAAAGCCATCATGTGTACTCTGCGTTTGACGATGTGTGGCATGATTCGTTCACAACATATCTACTAATAGCACGCCGTAAAAGGGGTGATTTTGGAAGCATATCTGGGTGTAGATGCTGGTACCACGGCCATCAAAGTACTCGTGGTAAACACTGGAGGCAAGGTCATCAGCGAAGGCGATGCGCCAATGCCGATCTCTGTTCCTCACCCCGGGTGGTCAGAACAAAACCCAAAGGACTGGTGGGATGGTGTGATCGCCGCCGTGCGACAGGCAATGGGCACTCTTTCCGATGCGGTGGACATCAAGGCGATCGGCCTCTCCGGCCAGATGCACAGCCTTGTCGCGCTTGATTCGAACGATGAAATTATTCGCCCTGCCATCCTCTGGAATGACACCCGAACGGCCGCTCAGTGCCGGGAGATCGAAGAGAGACTCGGTAGAGACGGGCTGCGTGACCTGGTCGGCAACCCGGCGCTGGAAGGTTTCACCGCGCCAAAGCTTCTCTGGATGAGGGATCACGAGCCAGACGAGTACGCGCGAATCGCGCACGTCCTTCTGCCCAAGGACTACGTGCGGCTGAAACTCA
>CAUZJA010000166.1:0-6116 GCA_963579925.1 Dehalococcoidia bacterium
GCCCACGGAGCGTGTCTTAGACCCGCCGCTACCGTAAATAGGGCTACCGACCTGGTGCACATCTCGCGATAACCCGCGGCAGAGCTGCGCAATCCGCAATCGATCCCAGACCTGCTTACTCCCGCTCCTCTTCAGGCGGCACGATCGACTTGAACGCGCGCCATAGTGCCACGTTGTAGACCAGCTTCACGACGACGGCGATCACAAACGGTGTTGCGGTGATGGATGTTGCCCATAGCGCGCCCGTAACAGCAGGACTGGGCACACGCATCGCTGCTCTGCCGAAGTTCGCTGCCCCCGCCATGGGCATGCGGTCTTCCGATGGCACCACCGCCATGGAGTATGACTGTCGGGTTGGCACGTCCATCTCATTCCAGAATCCGCGCATCACCCAGAACACTATCGCCAGCCACGCCCACGGTGAGAATACGAACGCCAAAATCAGCAGATTGGCTATCGTCTGCGTCCACACCATCGTGTTCAGCAGACCCCAGCGCGCCGCCAATTTTGCGGCAACCCATAACGAGTACGAGTTCAGTATCTGGACCACAACAAACACTGCGCCAATCACGCCGACACCCATACCGAAGTGCTTCACAAGCCATAGCGATATGAACGTATCAGCGATCATCCCACCGGCAAATGAGTCGACGCCAAATAACAGCGTTAGTCCCACGATCTTGTTGCGAGACTTGACCTTGAGCGGATTAACGGCTTTCGGTGGTTCATCTCCGCGTACAAGTTCAATTGCCGGCGTTAAGAAGAGATAGAGCCCGGTGGCTCCGAAGTTGAGCAGTGCGTACAGCCCAAAAGTAATCTTGTACGAGTCCGGATCATCGGCCCCCAGAATGATAACGATCAGGGCGGGCAAAGCACCCGCTATGTTGCCAACGCCACGTGCGGCCGAGGAAATAATGCCGAGCCAGGCAAAAGCCGCGGTTCGGTCCTTGTCGCCTGCAACCTCGGCCATCGACGCCTGTTCCAGTTGCAGCAGCGGTCCGTGATTCATACCGGTTGCGGCATACGCGCCGAAGAACGACCCGGCAGCCAGCCACACGAACGAGTCCGTGATAGCCAGTGCGATTGAAGCTATGGAAACCACCAGGCTCATCAAGATGAACAGCCTGCGTCGGCCGATGAGATCACCCACAAACGTGGCAGGGATCGATAGCGCCATCGAACCAACAAGGCTGATGGTGAACACCAGCCCAATCTGCGGAGCGCTCATCCCAATCAGATCGAGATAGGGCGCGATCAGGATGATCAGTATGCCCATACCCATGGCGCGCAGAGAGCGGCCAGCGATGATGATCGCCGCATCCCGGTTGAGCCACTCAGCCTGCTTGACCGTATTTACTAGTCCGGGAGATCCAAAGCCTGGCAAAGTTGGCTATTCCACCGAGTACTTTTCGACGGCTTCTTCATCAATCTCGACGCCAAGACCGGGTACATCTGTTGCGGGGAAGACGCCGTCAACCGGCTCGGGGTAGCTGGAGGCGATCAAACCCTTGGTCTTGTGGGCGTGATGGGAGTGCTCAAGAATCTGGAAATTTGGAATGGCAAGCGAGTACTCGACAGACGCTGCGACTGAAAGGATTCCGCCGCCGCCAACATGTGGCGCAATCGGCAGGTTGTAGCTGTCGCACAGCGCAGCGATGCGCTTGCCTTCGGTGAGGCCTGTGCGTGCGATGTCTGGCATCGCCGTGTCGAAACTACGATAGTCGACCCACTGTCGCCACTCCCAGACCGTCCGCAGCCATTCTCCGGTCGCCACTTCCATGTCTAACGCGCTGGCGATCTCAGCCTGCCCGCGCGCGTCTTCAGGCGCAGTTGGGCTTTCCAGCCAGCGCACGTTCAGCGCCTCAAGCCCACGCCCCAGCTTGATCGCGCCGGAGACGTCTCGTGTGGTGTGCACATCGACGCGCAGTTCGATGTGATCGCCAACCGCACTGCGTACGGCTCTAACGATCTCGATGAGCTCATCGTTGGGAGATCTCAGGTGGAGCTTCAGGGCTTTGTAGCCATATCCAACGTGCTCAACCGCCTGTTCAGCCACCTTCTCGGGGTCAGTGCCGTTAATACCGACGTACACCTTCACATCATCGCGAAATCTGCCGCCCAGCAACTTGTGAGCGGGTTTGCCGAGCGCCTTGCCCAGCAAGTCATAGAGCGCCAGATCAACCCCGCCAATCGCATCAACAAAGAATCCGGTGATGTGGCCTCGTTCTCGCATTGAGCTGTACATGCGATACCAGAGATACTCCACGTCATACGGATCTGCCCCCATCAAAACTGGTGTGCAGAGATCCTCAACTATTGCCTTCACCGCCCTGCCAGAGACCGGGGCCTGCGCCTCACCCCATCCCACCAGACCGTTGTCGGTCTCAATTCGGACGAGCGCAGTCTCATGGTGTCGCGAGTAGATAGACGTCCAGGCATCACGGTCTATGAAGTAATCTCCGTAGTCATAGATTCCGGCACGAGTCGACGCTTTTTCGTCTGATCGGTCCCCCACTTTGACTGCGTAGGCGTCGACCTTGACTATCTTCATGTATTCAAATTCCCGTTTTCGTCTATAGCCCGCGTGTTCGGAGAATGGGTGCGACCGTGAGGGTATCGCGATGATGCGATATTTGCCCGCTAACGGTACCTATTTCGTAACGCGGTATCCAGCCGGGGCGAATATGATTAGTAACGTATGAAATTTGCACTCCTCAAGGAAGCAGCGGACGATGAGTCCCGGGTAGCTCTCGTCCCAGAGACGGTTGGGCGACTCTCCCGCAATCACGAAATCTCAGTGCAGGCAGGCGCTGGTGTCGCTGCCGGATTCACTGACGACGCCTACGCTGACTCCGGCGCAGTAGGTGCGCCCGACGCTGACTCTACTCTCCGCGATGCAGACGTGATTCCCCTTATTGGTGCTCCTGAGCCCGAAGTTATTTCAGCTTTGAAGCCCGGCACTGTGGTTGTCGGTATGTTCCAGGCGCGCGCCAACCCCGATCTTCTCGAATCGCTGGCGAATCAGGGCGTTACTACGTTCTCAATGGAGTTGATCCCCCGCATCGCCCGTGCGCAGCGTGCTGATGTTCTTTCATCGCAGGCATCGCTGGCGGGCTACAAGGCCGTGCTGATGGCAGCGAATTCCATGGGGAAGTTCCTGCCGATGATGATGACCGCGGCCGGCACGATTCCGCCCGGGCGAGTGCTAATTTTGGGCGCTGGCGTCGCCGGGCTACAGGCCATCGCCACAGCGCGAAGGCTGGGAGCGGTGGTCGAAGCATTCGACGTACGCTCCGTAGTCAAGGAGCAGGTTGAGTCACTTGGTGCGAAGTTCGTGGAGTCAGACTCCGACGATGCTCAAGAAGCAGGCGGATACGCTCGCGAACTCACCGAAGAAGATCAGGAACGTCAGCGGCAGCTTATCGCCGAGCATGCTGCAACTTCAGACGCTGTGATCACGACCGCCCAAATACCCAACCGCGCTGCCCCACTGCTGCTCACGGAAGCGGCGGTCGAAGGCATGCGCCCCGGCAGCGTGATCATCGACCTGGCGGCCGAATCTGGCGGCAACTGTGCGCTTACGGTGGCTGGTGAAACGGTCGACCGCAACGGCGTACAGATCATCGGCCCCCGCAAGGTGCCATCGTCAATGCCGTATCACGCCAGTCAGATGTTCTCCCGCAACATTGCCGCACTATTTGAATTGATCGTTGGCGATGAAGGCCTGACGCTAGATTTCAGCGACGAGGTGGTCCGAAAATCCTGCGTGACGCACGGTGGCCGGGTGGTCCTGGACGATCAGGACTCCCTGATTCCTGCAGATTTGGCCGACTCACCAGTGGTGGCAACAGATGAAGGGACAACGAATGGCTGATCCGCTTCTGATCTCGGTACTCATCTTCGTAATCGCCATTTTCACTGGCTACGAACTCATAACCAAAGTTCCGCCCACGCTCCACACGCCCCTGATGTCTGGCTCAAACGCCATCTCAGGGATCATCGTTATCGGGGCGATAGTTGTCGCCGGGCAAGGCCACTCCAACCTGAGCATCGTTCTGGGCGTAGTTGCCATCGCACTTGCCACCGTCAACGTGGTCGGCGGATTTCTCGTCACCGACCGCATGCTGAGAATGTTTCGCCCGCGCGAGCGACCCGACAATACCAACAAAGCCAAGCCTGATTCGGAATCGCAAAAGTGAGCGAACAGGCAACTATCAATGTGATCAACGGCCTCTACATTGTGGCCGCGATCCTGTTCATCCTTGGCATCAAGTTCCTGGGTTCACCGCGCACAGCGCGCAAAGGCAACGCTCTATCGGCGCTCGCCATGCTGATTGCGGTAGGCGTGACGCTGATCAGCGAAGAGATCATCGAGTTCGAGTGGATCATTCTCGGCGTAGCCATCGGTTCGGTCATCGGCATAATTCTTGCCCGCACCGTCCAGATGACAGCGATGCCCCAGATGGTCGCGATCTTCAACGGCTTCGGTGGTGGTGGATCAGCACTGGTCGCAGCGGCCGAGTTCATTCGCGTCAACGATCTAGTGACGACCGGAGATCTCAACGAGGTCTCTGTAGATGTCGCAGCGATCGCCATTTTCAGCACCGTGCTTGGTGCGCTGACCCTCACCGGCAGCTTGATCGCCTTCGGAAAGCTCCAGGGGTTGGTCACGACGCGCCCTCTACTGCTGCCCGCCAGAAATATCATCAACGCGCTACTTGGCATCGCGATCATCGCGATATCCGTCTACCTCGTTTTCGAGCCAAACAACCCTGAGCTGTACGCACTCGTCGGTATCCTTGCCGCACTCTTCGGAATCCTCCTCGTCATCCCAATTGGCGGCGCGGACATGCCGGTTGTCATCAGCCTGCTCAACTCCTACTCCGGCGTTGCAGCAGCAGCAACAGGCTTCGTGCTCGGCAACAACATCCTCATCGTGGCCGGAGCCGTAGTTGGTGCCTCAGGCCTCATCCTCACACGCATCATGACGAAGGCGATGAACCGCTCCCTCTCCAACGTGATGCTGGGCGGCTTTGGTGCTGAGGGGGGAAGTTCTAGCGGTGGCGCTGAGGTTGGCGAGAGGCCGTATCGATCTTCCACTGCTGAAGATGTGGCGATGATTCTGGGTTATTCGCAATCGGTCATATTCGTGCCCGGATACGGGCTTGCCGTGGCGCAGGCCCAGCACGCCGTCAAGGAACTCGCAGGGCTGCTACAAGAGCGTGGCGTCGAGGTGAAGTACGCCATCCACCCGGTGGCTGGCCGAATGCCGGGCCACATGAACGTACTTCTGGCAGAAGCAGACGTCCCATACGACCAGCTTCTAGACCTCGACCAGAGCAACCCGGAGTTCGAGCGAACTGACGTGGCAGTAATCATCGGCGCAAACGACGTAACCAACCCGGCTGCACGCACCGATCCTGACAGCCCCATCTACGGCATGCCAATCCTGAACGTAGACAGCGCAAGCCAGGTCATAGTCCTGAAGCGCTCAATGGCCGTTGGCTTCTCCGGAATCGACAACGATCTGTTCTACCTGGACAACACCTCCATGTACTTCGGAGACGCCAAAAAGTCCGTGCAGGATCTGGTTCGCGAGGTTCGCGAGCTGGATTAGAGGCCGCCCATGTATGGGGCGAGGGCGCGTGAAATTGAACAAGGCAGCTGCTTGATGCCGGATTTTATTTAGCATCCTCGATGGAGTCGTGGGGCGGTCCCGGTCGGATCCGGGCGAGTTTTGAGGCGGATTGGACGGAGCCTCGACCGTCTTGTGGGACAAACGAGCCTATCCTCTGGGAAGGAAAATCCCTGAGCACTCTGGTTTCATGGCGGGGCCGTTCACACCCTGCCTATTTCTGGCGCTGCCAACCCACTGAGGGGTGACAGGTCCTTCGGAAAACTCACCGGACGCCTCGCCCCAACCCGGTTGAAGAGCCTCGTTTGAGGTATTCGGTGCTTGACCTTCCCCCCTCAAACGAGTCCAGTTGAAAGTTGGAAACTGGGCTCTCATGAAGGGAGGCAGAAATGCCAAGAAAAGGTCACAGTCCTGAGAAGATCCTGAACAAGCTTCGACAGGTTGAAGTTGCCGTCACCAAAGGCAGCAGCGTTGCACAGGC
>CAUZJA010000167.1:0-6098 GCA_963579925.1 Dehalococcoidia bacterium
CAGCAGGCTGCTCTTGAGGCGGTTCAAAATATCGAGGAGTGATTCAAGCTCTTCAGGGTGGTCTTCCGCAACGTCGTTGAGTTGACCCAGTCGTAGTTCTGCAGTTGTGACTTTTGCTTCTGCCTGGCCAAGTACTACGCCGGCTTCCCGGAGGTCTTTCTCAGCTTCGGTGTGCTTGGTCTGAGAGGCGTCCAAAGCTGCTTCGTGCAGGTCGATGTCACCAGGCCTGACTTCAGCGGCGAACTTCTGGGCGCGCTCTACTGTCCAACCGCCCTCGATCTGACTCAGGCGAGATTCAAGTTCAGCGCGGGAGGTATTGTCTTTTGCTTCCGTGTCCTCAGTTTGGCCGACCAGTGCGTTGAACTCATCGCGTCCTTCAAGAAGATTTTCGATCTCCACTAGCTCTGCTAGCTCATCATCAGATGGCTGGATGGCGTCGATCTCTTCGATTCGCTGCTCTTCAGTGGCTCGAGCAGCCTCAGCTCTGGCGCGGGTCATGGAGAGGACGGAAGACGCTGTATCAAGTGAGATCATTGGGTCATCGTGCATGTACGGTAGGCGCGGTAGCTCCGCCATCTGGCGTTGCAGCTCTAGCATCTTGTTCCATGCCGGTCGCAACTCTGTGAGCAGTTCCAGCCTTGCCTGACGCTTACGGGCGCTGCGGAGCCGTCGTCCGATTCCGACTACCGAGCGCTGAAGGTTATCGACTCTTGCGATCTGCAGGCTACGGCTCGCTCGCATCTCTTCCATGATCTCGTAGATCGATGGTGGGCGGTCGGGGAAGCCGGCAGCCTGTCTGGCCGTTGACTCTTCTTCTGCCGCAAGTCTTGCGATCTCGGCAAGGGTCTGGGCGATCTGGAACTTGACTACGTCCCTGAAGCGCTCAAAGTCTGCCGGGTCGATGGAGTAAATACTTCGCAGTGCCTGTGGGTTGGCGGTGCCAACGAGCTGCTCAAGATTGCGTCTGCACCGGTGACGGTGACAAGGCCGCCTTCTCCGGAGATATCGACTGAGCCCATTCGGCTGTATCGAGAGACGGTTACCGGGCCTTCTTCGGACTCAAATCCAAGGAAGCCGCCGTATGTGCCGTTGTTGGAAGCTGTGCCGGCCGTGCCGAAGCCGAAGAGCACGCTCCAGATGAATGCTCTCAGCGCGCGAGCGGATTGCTCATCTTTTGTGACGACAAGGTTGAATCCCGGCTTGAAATCCCCAATGAGCGCATCACGGTATGGGCCGAATCCATCTATGTAAAGACTGTTTAGAAACAAGTATCCCCGCCAGATTCTCGTCGAGTAGTACGTCAGTCGATCAGGAGACGCACTGCGCGATGAGACGAGGTTATGGGGAAGGGGCAGCAAAGTATGTTGTGGACGCCCCAATTCGCATGGGGGGTTTCCACACAGCCGTTAACAGGTATTGGTTTTTACAATCTGACGATGGCGGGGGCTGGCAGGCCGGTTTCAGTAGCGGCCTTGATGAAGCCATCTACGGTGCTTTCGTGGCAGGTTAGCGACAGTATCTGCTGGGTGCTTGAGAGCCGAGTGATGGCTTCAAACGCTGACTTGGCGCGGTCTTTATCGAAGTTGACGGTGATATCGTCCATTACCAGTGGCAGTGGTTCAGAGTGCTCGCAGTACTCTGTGATGAGCGCGAAACGTATCGCGAGATAGAGCTGCTCTGCGGTGCCGCGCGAGAGTTCGTCCACCCCTTTAGCAACGTCGTGCTCGTCAAAAACCCTGATTTCATCTTCACCGAGGACAGTTTCGATGCGCGTGTAGCTGCCTCTGGTGAGTTGGGTGAAGTACTCCGTGGCATGTTGCATCAGGGGCGCCTGGCGCTCGCGTTGGTAGCGCTCACGGGTGGTGGTGATGGCGTGATGGGCCACTGAAAGCACCGCCCAGCGGTGGGCCTGCTCTTCAATGGTCTGCTCTAGTTCATCAATTTTCAGTTCGTGCGCCGAGGTGGGGTTCGACTTTTCGAGCTCGTCCTTCTGAGTACGCAGCCCTCCAAGCGTCACCTGGCGCTCGCCGCGCTCGCTGTCCAGTTGGCGGATCTGATCTTCAGCGGCGGCTAGCTCTGCTGCAATCTCCTCGTCGGCAGTTTCAGAAATCTCTGTCAGGATGGAGTCTGGCCCTGAGTCGTTGACTGAGGGTTGGTTGAGGATTAGATCTTCTAGTGATTTCTCGGCGGAAGCGCGTTCTTGAAGTTCGACGGCCACCGTCTTGAACTCCTCAGGAGTCGCAGAATCGGCGAGCTTGAGAAGGTCGCGTTCGTCTTTTTCAAGAGTGGCGACTTGAGTTCCGAGGGTTTCAACGTTCTCGGAGAGTCTGCGTATTTCGCTCTGCATCTCATCTGTTGTGGCTGAGTTCTTTACGTATGACTCATGGACATCAGCAAGATGAATGATTGTTGCGCCGGCGTGACCGCTCAGCGCCGGGGTGATTCCAAGGGCCGTTGTGATTGGGTTCAGCGCAGACTCCACCTCTTCGACTCTGGCCGACATGGCGCCGACTCGGCCTTCAAGGTCAATTGCGTTGCTCTTGAGGAGTTTGAGCGCCCTGATGCGCTCGACTGAAGCCAGAGCGCGCGCCGCGTCGAAACCGGCGTCGAATCCAAGATCGGTCATCAAGGCGTGCCATGATGACTCAACCGCGTCTAGATCTTCCTTCGCGCTGGAGAAGGCATCGGTCGCTGTTTTGATCTGTTCTTGTGCCCGCTGGAGCTCAACGGCCAGGTTTGCTTGCAGTTGCTCGAACTTCTCGTAATCAGTCCGACGTGAGATGTCGATCTGATTGGTGGAGAGTTCTTCGACGACTTGTCGTTCGGATATATCACCGGTGAGGTTGAGTTCGTTGAGGAGTCTCTGAATTTCGGAATTCGGGTCTGATGAGACGCCTGTAGTGGGCGCAGAGGCTTTGCGCGTGAAGAGGTACGCCGCTATGCCGCCAAGACCGATTCCGCCCAGGATTCCAATCCATTGAGCAAGCGCAGCGGACACTACTATGAGGGCGATTCCAAGCACAGCGCTGCCTGCAGCCACGATGCGGTTCGATGACGTTTCTGTGACCGGCGAACTCGCGGCAGAAGTTGAACGGTTGTCGATGATGGTGAGCCTCAGGCTCTCCAATTTGGATGTTCGAGCCGCCAGATCTCGTTCGGAAAGGTCAGGCACGTCGCCCAGCGCACTTTTTTGGCGTTCCGCGTCCTCGATATCGCGGCTGATTTTGTCGCCGGTTACCTTCAACGTCTCAAGCTGATTACGCGCATCGTTGTGTGCTGTCAGGTGTCGTTCGTATTCCGACTGGGTTGCAATGATTCGAGCTTCTGTACCCTCGAAATCGACAAACGCATTGAGGGTGTCAGTTGACCAGCCTTCACCCAGAGACATGAGGCCAGTGGTGAGACTGCTTCGCTCTCCTTCGAGTTGAGATGCCACACTTGGAAGATTGTCGACTGCGTCCTCGTATGACTTCTGCTTTGAGAGGATGCCTTTGATCTCGGCCTCATGCTCGTCGACGCCGGAATGCGGTGCGATCAATTCCAACTCTTCGGTTCGACTCCGAAGGCGCACTTCAGCGTCGGATAGTTGGAGCTTCACGCCCGCCATATCTGAGGTGAGTCTATTGAGCTGATCCATACCGTCGGGCGGAAAACCGTTGACCGTTCGGAACCCCGCGATCTGATCTTCGAGCAGCTTCTTTCGGGCTACAACAGGCCGAAGTTCGTTGATGGACTTGAGTCGTGCGGATCGTGTCCGGGATTTGATGAGATCTGCATCCAGGACGCTGATCTTTTCTTTGACATCACGGATATTCCGGGCCAGATCTTCATATCCGCTGGCCATAGCTATGGCGTCTCGAAGGGCGCGACGCTCCTCCGCGATTGCGGTGAGATTCTTCCTGAGCAACCCGGCGCTGGGCGACCAGAGGCCGGACGGTGACGATCGCTCGGCGTCCAACTGTTTCATGGCATCGGGCAGGCTCACTTCACCGAGGCCAAGTCCGGCCGAGTAGATGCGGTCGCGAATTTGATCGGCACCCAGCGTATCCATCGATTCCAGTTCAGAGAGGCTGATGCTGAACACGTTCTGGTAGAGCGTCTCGTCGATACGGCCAAGAATTGCCGTCAACAGTTCCTGGCTACCATCCTCATCGCCGCTCACGACGGGCTGTTTACGCTCTGTGCGCTGGACGTTGAATCGTTTGCCATCCTGCGCCAGCATCGTCAACGATCCGGCTCCAGCGGCGTTAGATCTGTGCGTGTAGTTGAATGCGGACGCGCCCTGCGAGCGCGCATTCATTCGGCCAAACAGAACCATGCGAATCAACGCCCTGATGGCAGACTTTCCAGCCTCGTTCGGGCCGTGAATTACCGTCAGGCCGCTGGACAGATCGCTCTCGTTCAGGGTTCTGTTGACGTGAGGGCCGAAGCTCTCGATGTGGATGTTCTCAAACTTCATATCAGCCTGAAGCTCCGCTTTGCGTGCCTGGCTCAAGCAGATCGAGCAGGTAGGTCATGGCCTCTTGTTGAAGTTCTGTGACGTTCTCTTCAGATAACTTTGAGCGTCTGTCTGCCCGGTCTGAAAAGACCTCAGAAAGCGTGGGGTCCAGGTCTGCCAGTGACGCCGTGGTTACCGATTTCAGCACCTCGCCAAGGAAGTCATCCTGCTCCATTCGCAGATCAATATCGATATCCGGGCGGGTGCTGACCTTAATTCGTTCCAGCCAGGCCCAGGGTGAGAGTAGTTCAAACGCCTCACGTACAAGGATCTCCAGATCCGCGATGTCCTCGGTGGAGTTCAATTCCGTATGGAGGTCACCTCTGCCAGTGAGTGTGACGCGAGTGATCAAGTCACGCCCGTCTGCAGCTGATTGAGCTATTCGGAGCTCATCGACGATAGCGTCGCGGAGTGCGTCGATTGCGGATAATCCGTCTATGGAGACCTCAACGTGCTCCCAGCGGATTACGTCTAGAGGCTGGAATCGCGGGCTCGCGTGGCCGGATTCGTCCACTTCTACGACGAGGCAGCCGCGCGCACCTGGTTCGCCAATGTCGCGGCCCTGGATATTGCCGGAGTAGGCCACGGTCATGAACTGCTGTGGCTCAACGCTCCACTTGTGGATGTGTCCAAGCGCCCAGTATTCGATGGCTTTCTGGCTCAAATCTGAGATTGAGCAAGGCGCGTAGTTGGCGTGAGCGGTGTTTCCGCCGAGGTTGCAGTGGAGCAGGCCGATGCTGAATACGTTAGAGTCAGGCGGCATGGTGAACTGGGCGGCGAGATTGTCGGTTACATCACGCTTTGAGTAGCTGACACCTTGAATCTGCGCGAGCGGTTGGCCATCTTTCAGATGGTTCCTCCACTCGATATCTGTGCCAAAAAAGTGGGCCTCTGGCGGGTATTTCACGGAGTCCGGGCGTCCCGTGAGCGGGTCGTGGTTCCCACGGACGATGTAAGTGTGTATTCCGGCGTTAGCCAGAGATTGCAGTGCATCCTGCAATTTGACGCGGGCGAACACGGACGGATTGTCGCTATCAAACGCGTCACCGGCAATTAACAGGAAGTCAGCCTCTTCTTGTTTGCATAGCTCTACCAGGTTATCGAGCGCCTGGTAGCTCGCGACTTCGACTTTCTTGCCAACGATTGGCTCACGCGACTTCAACCCTTTAATAGGGCTGTCGATGTGGAGGTCCGATGCGTGAATGAACTTGAATGCAGGCATTTTCGGTCACAGATTCAGGGGCGAGGGTTTGAGATTGATCTCACGTCGGATTCTAGCAACGAGAGGCGTGTCGCCCTATCGCTGCATGTCGATAACGGGGCCTGCCGCACGAGGTGCCTGCCGCACGGGCACTGAAAAGAGAAGAAGTGCCCCTCGCGCGGGTGCTTCGAGGATCTGGGTCTATATCGGCACTCTGGAAGAAAAATTTAAGAATATTTATCGGCGTTTCATTTCTTGCTTCCACGATGTGTTGCGAGTCGGTCTATCCCATTCCCAGAGCACGATCGGCAATCGAGACCTATCCGACTACCTATCCAACTAAAGGGATAATTTCGATGAAACGAATTCGAATCAAGCATGGAACGGTGGCTGCACTCA
>CAUZJA010000168.1:0-6071 GCA_963579925.1 Dehalococcoidia bacterium
GTCGTCTTCCGAAATCAGCAGTTCTGCGTGCTCAAACGCCTCGGCTGGGCCGGTCAAATCGCCGCCCAGGTTCGCGCTCAACTGCGCCGCCATGATGGCTCCAAGTGCGGCAGCTGCAGCGGCCATTCCAAACATGCGGGCGAACTGCAGAGAAGATGTCACAACGCCCAGTACGTTCCCCGGCATGGCGTTCTGAACTGGTGCAGTAAATGAGGTCCAACCAAACGACAATCCCAGCCCTAGGAATGCAGTTGCAATGCCGATATTGAGCATCGGCGTGGTCGTACCCATGCCGCCGACGTACCAGAGCGTCACAGCTGCGACGGCCATGCCAAATACCCCGCCCTCGCGCGGTCGGTTAAAGCGCGACAGCAGTTGCCCCGACACGTTCGCCCCAATCGCAACGCCAACCGCCATGGTCATCAGCGGGTAGGCCGATTCTGTAGCAGTCGAGCCCTTCGCCCCCTGAGTGAACAGCGGGAGGAACGCGGTGGTCGTGATGAAGCTGGTCGTAATCGTCAGCGATGCGATCATCGAGGCCGAGAAGACGCGCTCCTTGAAAAGCGATATTGGAATGAGAGGATCCGAAGCTCGGAGCTCGATCCAGACGAATGCCACAAAGGCCACGATGGAGAGAACCCAGAGCAGCCACATCACAGGTGAGAGCCAACCCACGGATTCACCTATCGACAGTGCGAAGAGGGATGCGGTGCTGAATATCACGAACGTGGTCGTCCCCGGAATATCAAAGCTACTCTTACCGCTGCTGGCACGGCCCTCGGGCATCCAGATCCACAGCAGAGCCAGCGCCATACCGCCCAGTGGAACGTTGATGAAGAAGATCCATCGCCAGGATGCGTAGTCGGAAACGACTCCACCGATAATTGGCCCAAGTACACCGGAGAGCGTGAAGCTGGCGGTAGTGACGGCCATCCACTTCGCACGCTGCGATGGCTCCCACATGGCGGCCATAATGATCCAGACACTGCCCATCGCCCCGGCGAACCCGGCACCCTGAACCACCCGGATGATCACCAGCTGAGTCATCGTTTGCGACATCCCTGCAGCGCCGGAAGCTACGACAAAGACGGCCAGCGCCCAAATTATGACCGTCTTGCGGCCGACCACGTCAGAAAGCTTGCCGACGATTGGCACGATGACGGCACCCGCCAGCGAGAAACCGGCAAAGAGCCAGGTGAACAGGTCGAATCCACCAATGTCAGAAACGATGTTCTGCGCAGCCGTTGCAACGACCGTCTGAGAGATGGTTGTTACAAACAGCGTCGCTGAAAGCGCGCCGATCACGAGGAGCTTTCGACGGTAGGGAAGATCTATGAGTTGGAGGTTGGGCGTCGACATTGCGCGCCTAGTTTAGGCCCCCCCCACGCCCGAACAAATAGTCTCCGGGGTGTAACCTGCCCGAACCGTCAACATATCGCTTTCCCCGGAGCCACCGATGATTCACGAATTTCGCACTTACGACCTGAAGGCCGGATCGACTCCAGAGTTCCTGAAACGGACTGGTGAGAAGGTTGGAAAACGCGTCGAATACTCGCCGTTGGTTGGGTTCTTCTACAGCGAGATTGGCGAGCTAAACCAGGCCCTCCACATCTGGCAGTATGACGATCTAAATCAGCGCACCGAGATCAGGAAAAAGGTAGTAGAAGACGGCGTCTACCCGCCCGATACCCGGGAGTTCCTGGTTGAGCAGAAGGCAGAGATATTCATCCCCGCCCCATTTATGCCTGAACTGGATATCAAGCGAAATATCGGGCCGTTATTTGAGTTGAGGGTCTACAAGTACGCTCCGGGCGGCATTGCAAAGGTGATCGACGCCTGGGCACCCTTGATCGAAGCCCGCATGGGCCTCTGTCCGCCTGTTGGCGTCTGGTACTCGGAAATCGGCACCGTCAACCAGTGGGCGCACATGTGGGCGTACGAAAGCTGGGAGCACCGAGTTGAGTCGCGCAAGCAGTTCGCATCAATTGGCTGGCCGCCTGCTTCTGGTGTGTCGCCGATTACGATGCGCAACACGCTGATGTTCGCGGCGGACTTCTCGCCGGTTCAGTAGTGACTCGCGCCCGCTAACCCCACTCGTATCTACCCGCCGCTTACGCTGAACGCATGACCTCAAACTTCATCCTCACCGGCCCACCAGGCACCGGCAAATCAGTACTGCTATCAAACGCAGTGGATCGTCACCCGCACCTGCGCTGGCGAGGTTTCACATCGGTGTCCATCATCGAGAATAACGAACGCGTAGGTTGGGTGTTCAAAGATTTCAACTCATCAGAAGGCACGCTGGCGCACGTTGATCTCGAGTCCGATGTCCAGATGGGCCGATACGGCATTAATCTAGATCTGTTCGCATCAATAGCTGACACAGAGCTCGACCCGACTCAGCCCGCAGACGTCTACGTCATCGACGAAATCGGGCTGATCTCCGCGATGCACCCGCCGTTTGGTGTGTCGCTGGAAGCCTGCCTCGACAGCAAAACGCCGGTGCTCGCAATAGCCAGAGAGAAGTCGACAGAGATGCTGGCATCAATTGGAACGCGGCCGGACACGAAAGTCTTGCGTGTTGAAGCAATGAAATTGGAGTCTATGCCGGATCAGATTGACGAATGGCTGACTGAGCGGGCATAAGACTCATCTGCCATGAGGGGTCTTCGTACCTAGTACTGCGTACACGACTCTCGTGTACACTATATTCGTGGAGAATGCCTCATGAAAAATATTACTCTCAGTGCAAACGAAGACCTGATCGAAGCGGCACGCGAGCGCGCTCGCTCCGAAAGAACTACGCTCAACGAGCAGTTTCGTCTCTGGTTAGCCGACTATACGCACCAACGGCAACGGGCTGATGAGGCCATGGCGTTCATCAAAGAGATGCAAAAAACCGTGCACACCGGTGGGCGCAAGTTCAGCAGAGACGAGATGAATGAGCGGTGACTTCTTCGATACGAACGTGCTGGTCTACATGTTCGACGAAGTCAATCACCGAAAGCGAGATATAGCCCAAAATCTCGTTTGGGAGGCGCTTGAAAACCGTTCTGCGCGCATCAGTTTTCAGGTTGTTCAAGAGTCGCTAAATGTATTGACGCGGCAGGCTAGTTCTCCGGCCAATTCGATGACGGCCAGCGGATTCCTTGATCGTGTCCTCATCCCTCTCTGGGTAGTCATGCCCAGCCCATCGATCTACGCTCGTACCCTGGAGTTACAAGCGCGATACCAATACAGCTTTTACGATTCCCTGCTGATCGCCAGCGCTCTAGATTCCGGCGCATCTCGACTTCTGAGCGAGGATATGCAAGATGGTCAGCGTATTGAGGGCTTGACGATCACAAACCCATTTGCTGAACACTAATCGCTAACGCACCTTCCGGTACCACCAGCCGCCCAGCGTAAACCCGGGCGATCCATCGTGGCCACTTGAAGTGAACACCGCCTTCTCTCCAGAACCTCGGTGGCCCCGCATGATGAATGTCCCATCGGTACCTGACGCCTCAAACTGCGCCGGAGCGTGGATTGAGTAGCCACCATCGCCGGGCGCGGTCATCCAGAGGTGGCCGTCGCGGTAGTCGATGTTGGCGGGGATTCCTGGTTCAGCGATGTAGTATCCGGTGAACTCGGCAAGCTCGTCCGGAGTAGGCGATGGCTCTGGCACTTCGATTGGCTGCACAACCATATCCGGACCGGGCTTGCCAGTGAGAAAGGTCTCGATCGCATGTCTGGCGAGCGGCTCTACGCCAACCAGAGGCCATGCGTTAGCCAGGATAATCACGCCAGTTTTCGTCGGAATGTTGTATGCCATCAACGATCCAAAGCCGTGAATTCCGCCGCCGTGGTTGTGGTAAACCCTGTCTTCAACACGAAATACTCGCCAGCTCAGGCACTGGCCACTCGACCAATCGGGCTCAATGTACTGCGGGCGGTGCATCTCGTGGAGGGAGCGCCCCTTCAGCACCTGTGCACCATCGCGCGCTCCGCCGTCTTCCCGGAACTGAAATGAGAGCCACTTCGCCAGGTCCTCAACGTTGGAGTGAAGCTGTCCACAAGATTGGACGCCGTTGAGATGGCGATAGGCGGCAACCCGCACTTCGTCTCGAGTCTCATCACCCGGGACCACAGAGTCGTAGCCGGTGTAGAAATCCGGGCGCAACTCATCGGTTAGATCAAACACCGTGGACTTGAGTCCAACAGGATCGATCACGTTGCCATGCATGTACTCGGCGTACTCCGTACCGGAGACGCGCGAGATCACCTCTCCCAGTAACCCGAACGCCAGGTTGGAGTACTTCCACTGGGAGTCGGCGGGGATGACAACTTCGGTGTCGGGTAGCGCGTAAAGAATCTGCTCCCTGCTCGGGAACTCATCCGCAGCCCAGCTGAGGCCCGCCGTTTCCGATGATAGCCCAGAGTAGTGCGTCAGCATCCGGCGCAGCGTCACATCTTCCACAAGTCCGCCGCTCTCTTGAACCTGAGCGAACTCCGGAATGTGCGTGGTCAGAGGATCATCGAGCGCCAGTTTCCCTTCGTCCCTGAGCTGCAAGATAGCGGTGGCCGTGAATGTCTTGGTTATTGACGCGACGCGAGAGATAGTCCGACTATTCGGTGTCTCTCCCGTTTCCAGATTGCTGACTCCGAATCCCCCGGACCAGATGAGTTCGTCACCCTGAACGATCCCAGCAGCCAGCCCGGGCGAACCCAGCGACTCAAATCGCTGAACGAGCATCTCTTCAACGGCGTTGATACGGCTTGCGGTGTTAGTCATGGCTATGCTGTCTTCGGGCCTTGGATGGCGTTCAGGATGCCGCGCATGTAGCCGACGCAGTAAGCGATGTATCGCTTGCCGTCGGGATCGTTGATCAGCCGCATCACGTGGTCATAGTCGATCACTCCATCGTAGTCCACATCATGCAGAGCGCGAGCCACATCAGCCATGTTCAGATCGCCTTCATCCGGTGCGACTTCTGAATACTCCCCGTTAGCCGGAATGGTCCCAAGAACATTTCGGAAGTGAACGTGGAAAAGACGCTTGGCCTCACCAAACTTTTTGATCATCTTGAACACATCTTCCCCCGACTCATATCGAGTACCGACGCAGAACGTGACGCCGTTGTTGGGGTTGGGAACTTCGCGAAACAGACGGTCATATGCCGCCTGGTTGTAAAGGATCTGAGGGATTCCGTAGACGGACGGCACAGGCGGGTCATTGCCGTGCATGGCCACGTTCATCCCATGAGTCTCAGCGATAGGCGTGACCGCCTGGTAGATGGAAATAAGACGCTCCCAGAGTTCATCATGAGTGGGTACGCCCTCTGGCCGCGGGGCCTCTTTGATCGCCTCTCGGACGTCGATGTGCAGGTATTCGTAGTCGCCTCGGCCCTGGCGCCAGCTGTACTCAGCACCCTGCCCGCTATCCAACATCTGGCCAGCGGAGAAAATTTGAACTCCTAGCAGCGGTATTCCAACCGCACCAAGAACGTCGGAAGTGTGCTCGGCGTTTTCCAGAATCTGGGCGGATGATTTGTCACCCAGGTATACCGGCATCAACTCCCGGCTCAGGAAGTTTGCCCGTTCAATGGTTAGACCATAGCTGTCCAATTCCTCCATGACTTTCTCAAGCGCGTCCTTTTCAATGCGACCACCGGTACGGGTGTAACCATCCACCATGTCTAGCGTGATATCCACGTAATCGATACCGATCTGTTTCAGATAGGCAAGGTCATCTGGTCGTTCCATCCAGTCCGGGCTAATTCTCGTGCCGATTTTGATCATTTGGGGTCTCCGTGTGTGGCCGCAGTACCGGACATCGAAAATACGCCGCTTTGATTCCTCACGCCATACTGACTCAGGTTTGTGGGCGATGCAATAGCCGCGACACGTCTGGACAGGCAGGCTTGCCGGGATTCGACTATCATCCGACGCTATGCCAAATACGCCGTTTTTCTTCATTCAACTCAGCGACCCACAACTTGGAGCGCTGGCGAGGGTCGGTAGTGCCACTCTTGAAGAGGGCATGGCTCAGGAGGTTGCCCTGTTCGAAGAGGCGATTGCTGAGGTCAACC
>CAUZJA010000169.1:0-6069 GCA_963579925.1 Dehalococcoidia bacterium
CCGATCCCGGTTCAATTGGGGGAAGGGGGGCATTCCCGGGGGCGGTGTCAGGGGCAATTACTACTTTGCTGTCTGGATTCAAACGGTGCAATTGGGTTTTCTCTACATTTCAGTGGGTGTAGTCACTCATGACGTCACTGTGGAGTGATTGAGTCTCTGGCCTTACAAGAATTTTGATAAGTCTCTGATCTAAAGTTTGGCGCATCCAATCCGGAAATGAGATTTACTTCTATACAAGATCGATCCTTGCTGAAACGTGGTGATTATCTAGGGCTCCCCACAATTCTGATTATTGCGGTCGCGCTTCTTTTGACGGGCGTTCTTACCTTTACAGGCAATGACCTGCAGCCCGTGGAGCAAGGCGTTTCAGCGTGGTTGGCTGCAAACTCAGGCCTGTTGGTGACGCTCTTGCTGATGCCCTTGACCTGATCTCTGATGACGATGTCGCGCCATTCGTGTTTATTTCGGCGTTCCCCATCACGTGGGCCATGATTAGCAGGTATCAGGCGATGTTTCTAGGCTTCGCAGGGCTCCTCACAGCGGCCACCAAGCTGACGGACCTGGCGGATCGACCAAGACCTGTCGCGGATGGGGGATAGACAACTGCGCTGACGGGAGACTGCGGATTCCCCTCACCACTCTCTTCTCACTGATTGTGGCGACCATGGGTGTGGGTCGAATCATTGATGGTGAACATTGGCCGGCTGACGTCGTTGTCGGTTACTTGATTGGCGAATCTGCCCTACTGGGTGTCCACTGGCTCTATCCCAGAGTTCACGTCTGGCTGGCGTCCCGATCACCATTTCTGTTTTGGTTAGCCACCGGCAAGCAGGTCGCAGCGCAGGCTAAGACATCACCGCTGCGGCGAGCCCGGGTGCGCAAAGCGGCGAAATAGGCCTCTCCCCGTTCGCCCGTTACTCAATTAGTCCCCTCTACGCCGCCGATCGTGGCGACCCCGCCTCTCACGGACTAAACTACTTCTCGGTTCCGGGTTTATCGGCCCGGGCGTGCTGGTGCAATATCCAATGCCCAATTGAATTACCACCCCAGACGCCGGGTGGACTGAGTAGGAGATACCGTGGCCAGATATACAAGACTTCAGGTTTATAACGCCATCCACGAAATTGGCGTAGTGCCAGTCTTCTACAACGCTGATTTGGACAACGTGAAGTCCATTGTCAAAGCATGCTCTTCCGGCGGAATAAAAGTCCTTGAGTTCACGAACCGGGGAGATCACGCATGGGAGGTGTTCACAGAGCTCGAAAAATGGGCTCGCGTGGACGTTCCGGACGCCATTCTCGGCGCCGGCTCCGTGCTGGAACCTGCCACAGCCGCCATGTATATCAACAGTGGCGCAAACTTCATCGTGGGGCCAGTAACCAACACTGAGGTCGCCAAAACTTGCAACCGCCGCAAGATTGGCTACACGCCCGGCTGCGGTACCGCCAGCGAGGTCTCCTACGCTGAAGAACTTGGGTGTGAACTCATCAAGGTCTTCCCGGGTAGCGGAGCCGGTGGCCCTGCGTTCGTGAAAGATCTGTTGGGACCGATGCCCTGGTCCTCAATCATGCCAACTGGCGGGGTGAGCACTTCCCGTGAATCACTTGAAGGCTGGTTCAATGCCGGCGTTACCGCTGTTGGAATGGGATCCGGGCTGGTATCTTCCGATATCGTTGCGTCCAAAGACTGGACCACACTTGAGCAGCGGTCAAAAGACGTTGTCGCCCTTATTAAAGAGATCAAAGCCGGAAAATAACCGACCGGGTGACCGCTAATTTAACTAAACGAACTGTAGAGGCAGGTTTGAAACCTACCCGCCCCACTGCCCCAGAACGAATCGGATCACGGAGGAAGAAGTGTCTAAGAAAGTAGTTACTTTTGGCGAGGTGATGCTGCGGCTTGCCACGAACCGACGAGAGCGCTTCACACAGGCTCGTGAGTTTGAGGTCACCTACGGCGGTGGCGAATGCAACGTTGCAATCTCTCTCGCGCACTTCGGCGTGGACGTATCGTTCATGACTGCTCTCCCAGACAACGACATGGGGCAGGCCTGCGTCAACTACATCCGCCAGTTCGGCGTAGACACCAGCGACATCCTCCGACAGGGCAACCGCCTGGGCATCTACTACCTGGAATCCGGTGCCTCCATGCGCGCCTCCAAAGTCGTCTACGACCGCGCAGGCAGCTCCATCGCAGAACTCGGCCCGGGCGATGTGAACTGGGATGACGTATTTGACGGCAAAGACTGGTTCCACTGGACCGGCATCACCCCTGCGATCTCCAAAATCGCAGTAGAAACCGTGGGCGAGGCAACTCGACAGGCGAAGGCAAAGGGCCTGACCGTCAGTTGCGATTTCAACTACCGCAAGAACCTGTGGAGCGGTGAAAAGGCCCAGGCCGTGATGAAGCCGCTGATGGAGTACGTTGACGTAGCTATCGGCAACGAAGAGGACGCAGACAAGTGCCTTGGCGTGAAGGCTGAGGGCGTTGACGTGACCTCCGGCGAGCTTGATCCGGAAGCCTACAAGCCGGTTGTGGAAGAACTCGTCAGCCAGTTCGGCTTCTCGCAGGTAGGCATCACCCTCCGTGAAAGCCAGTCCGCCGACGATAACGACTGGTCGGCTATCTACTGGGACGGCTCAGAGATCCTGATTGGCGATAAGTACCCGGTGCGGATCATCGACCGCGTCGGTGGCGGAGACGCCTTCTCAGCCGGTCTCATCTACGGCAATATCAAAGGCCTCGAAAGCCGAGCACTCATCGACTTCGCAGTCGCATCATCCGCCATGGCCCACACCTTCCACGGCGACTTCAACCTCGTCACAGAAAAAGAAGTCCTCGCAGTTGCTGGCGGCGACACATCAGGGCGCGTGCAGCGGTAGAGGGCGCTGTATATGGAAGGACGTGAGGCACATGTTCGGTCGGCTGACCCGCTGTTGAAATCGCTATCATCTCACCGTGTAAAGCGGATTAGAATCCGAGACACTAGTCGCCCCGCTTGCCATATCCAGACCGGATATCCCTTATGATCGTCGATGCCCACGTCCATATTCAGCAGTTGCCGCCGTATGCGCCGGTTGGGCCTACCGCGCCTAGCTTCACGCATCGGCCTGCGGAAGCGGCGACCGCGGAGATGCTGTTGGAGGAGATGGATGAGTACGGCATCGACCGGACGGTGGTAGTGCAGGATAGTTCCGCTACGTGGGACAACGGATACGTGGCGGATGAGGCCCGGAAACACAGCGATCGGTTCGTTGGCGTGGGCCTGTTGGACCCGTTCGATCCTGACAACGCAGCGAGTGCCCGGTACTGGATGAGCGAGCGCGGAATGCGAGGCTTCCGGTTCCATCCCAACTACTATGACGAGCCAAGCATCACACGCCCGGAAAACCGTGCGATGTGGGACGTACTGGCGGAGCTAAACGCGGTGGTCCAGATACACATGCCGGTTGCTCAGGCCGCACAAGCGGATCAGATCGCACGCGAGTACCCATCTATCCCGATAATTCTCGATCACATGTCTTACCCCGACGTATCCGATGGACCAGACTTCCCATCACACGACCCAATTTTCTCGATGGCTCAGTACCCCAACGTGCATGTGAAGATCTCAGACACTGCCCGGCAGTCGCACGATGAGTTTCCGCACCATGCCGTTCAGGCCGTTATCAAACGGCTGGTAAAGGAATTCGGCATTGAGCGCTGCATGTGGGGCACGGGGTACCCGGGGAAGCTGCGAGTCGATCACGGCTGGCCGTCAATGGCGGAGGAGCTCCGATTCGTGGGAGAAGGCCTCTCATGGCTCACCGAATCTGAGCGTGATCGATTGCTTGGTGGAACTGCGGCTGAGGTATGGTGGCTCACCTGATCGCAGGTATAGACTTCCCCTAGTTCAAAATCTATAGCATCGGATGGAGGAATATCCCATGGTCAAACTTCCTGCGGCAACTGAAGCCCCTGATTTCACGCTTCCATCTCACACCGGTGAAAACGTCACCTTGAGCGATTACCGCGGCAAGACAAATGTCCTGCTTGCATTCCACCCGGCCAGCTTTACCGGCGGCTGAACGAAACAAGTGTCCGCCTTGAGCGAGGCAAATGAAGAGTTCGAAGCTGCTGGTGCCGTTGTGCTTGAGGTCAGCATTGATGATGTCCAGAAGCAGGCCGATTGGTCAGAGAGCATGGGCGGGGTCAAGTTCCACATCCTCTCTGACGCCGACCCTAAGGGCAAAGTATCTGAGTTGTACGGCATCCTGTCACAGCGCGACACATCACGCCGGGCAACGTTCATCATCGACAAACAAGGCGTAATCGCTGAGTCGAAGATCTACCCACCCGGTAGCCTCCCAAGCGTCCGCAAGCTCATCCCTGTGATCGAGGGCCTGAAGTAACAGACATTCCATGTATGTTCAGCGGGCCGCTTTCATGCGGCCCGCATTTCGTAGACGGAACTTCACACCATGGCAGAGCAAATCGCTGAGCCCGATCAGGAATCCTCGGGCGGGCAAGAGATCACAAGAGTTACGACTGACAAGTCATCACTCAGGCAACGCCTTTCCATCCTGAGCATTGTCGATTTCCGGTTTGTCATCATCGCCAATATCGCAATGTTCTCCGGGTTCCAGATCCGGAACATGAGCCAGGCATGGTTAACGTTGGAATTGACGGACTCCACACTCTGGGTTGGCGTGGTCAACGCAATGCCCGGGTTCTCCATCATCGCCCTATCACTTATTGGTGGGGCCTTTGCCGACCGCTCAGAGCGGTGGAAGATTCAGCTTCGTACTCGATTTGTTATTGGAGTTATGGCCTTTGTCACGGCTTTCCTGGTAACAACAGGATCGATCGAGGCGTGGCACCTAATTCCAATTGGTCTGATTACAGGATCAATGTTCGCCTTCCAGAACCCCGCGGGTCAGGCGTATGTGATGGACGTGGTGGGCAAAGATAGCTTGCTCGCCGCTATGTCCCTTAACTCAATCCTTTCCAACCTCGCCACGATAGTCGGCCCGGCAATCGGTGGGGTGCTGCTTGCCATCGGGATTGACGTTGCATTTTTTGCGCTGGCTGCCATCTACTCATCCGGGTTTGTGATCACTCTGTTCATGAAGACCCGGAGTACGCCCAATCCGTCAGATGGCAAGAGCGTCACCCGGCAGATCATCGAGGGCGTGAAGTACTCCGTAGCCCATCCGCTGATTCGCGCACTTCTATTCTTTGCATTCGGCGGTATCTTCGCCGGGATGTACATGGCACTCTACCCGCAGTACGCCCGTGACGTACTGGAAGTTGGGGAGGTTGGCTTTGGCGTCATCCTGGCCATGCAGGGGCTTGGGGCACTGGTCGGATCAACAGCTCTCATTTTGGTTGGGGATGTGAAGTACAAGGGCACGGTGTTGATTTTCGCGGTCATTGTGATGCACGTTGCGACCAGCGTTCTCGGCTTCACATCAAGCTTCCCGGTCACGCTGGTGGTCATGCTCATCTCAGGGACAACCTTTGGTGTCTGGTTCGTTCTGGTGCCTACCATGCTTCAAACCGTGGCGAAATCTGAAATGAGGGGGCGCGTGATGAGCGTGTTCTTCATGATCATGCTCATCTTCCAGCCCGGAGGGATTCTGGGTGGCCTCATCGAAAAATTCTGGGGCATCCACGAGGCGTTCCTGGTGGGTGCAGTTGGTGGCGTAACCGTGGGCATTCTGGTCTACGCGTTCTCTCCGGCGTTGCGTACAAAAGAGATATAAGCAACGCCCATCCCATCGTCATTTTGACGAACGGTCTGGCTAGACGAGAAGCCCTGTCCCGAACTCTGACTCCAGTTGCTCACCCAGGAACATCTCACCGTACCGGGTGTGCAGTCCTTGCTCCCAACACTTGGCGAACCTGTCGAAGCTTGTTCAGGATCTTCTCAGGACTGTGACCTTTTCTTGGCATTTCTGTTCTTGGCATTTCTGCCTCCCTTCATGAGAGCCCAGTTTCCAACTTTCAACTGGACTCGTTTGAGGGGGGCAGGTCACAATACTGCGTGCTATTTCAGATTCAGAGAGTTCTCCCAGAACCTTCTGACGA
>CAUZJA010000170.1:0-6058 GCA_963579925.1 Dehalococcoidia bacterium
CTGTACCATCTCATCGCTCCTGCAATCCACAAGACGCGTGAAGAGATATCTGACCTCATACAAGAGGTTGCAGGTGGTCCTCGTCAGGAAGACCCAGAGGATTTGACTGACACCGCACGAGCCTTGCTCAGGGGTGAGTTCCGTAAGGCGGAGATGGGTGTCTCAGGCGTGAACTTTGCAGTTGCAGAGACTGGCAGCATCGCCATCGTTACGAACGAAGGCAACGGACGGATGGTCACCTCAGCACCACGCGTGCACGTTGCGATTGTGGGCATGGAAAAGGTCATCCCATCGCAACAAGATCTATCGACCATGCTGCGTGTGCTGATTCGCTCGGCCACAGGCCAGCGGATCTCCTCGTACGTCACAGTTGTGAATGGCCCCCGGAAAGCGCCAGAAGAAGACGGACCAGACGAGTTCCATCTGGTCATCGTCAACAATGGCCGCGAGAATTTATTGAAGGACGAGCAGCTTCGCGAGGCTATGCTCTGCCTGCGTTGTGGCGCCTGTCTCAACGCCTGTCCGGTTTATCGGAAGGCCGGTGGACACGCCTACGGGTGGGTTTACCCGGGACCGATAGGAGCTATCGTTACACCGGTCATGACTGGCAAGAAGGCAGGTCGCGATCTGCCGTTTGCATCGACACTATGTGGCGCATGTAAAGACGCCTGCCCGGTTAAAATCGAACTACCCCAGCTTCTATTGCGACTCCGGAGCGATCTCTCTGAAGGCAAGACTGATCCCAAAGAAAAGTCCTCGCCCCTGGCTGAACGCGCTTCGATCAAGCTCTGGCGATTCGGCGTTCAGAGTCCTATGCGATTCTCACTCGCAGGGAAGTTGTCATCGCTGATGATGGCACCACTGTCTCAGCAAGGTTGGGTTCGCTGGCTGCCCCCACCACTCAGCGGATGGACAAAATCCAGGGAGTTCCCGCGTATTGCCGGGAAGCCGTTCAGGGCTCGCTTCAAGAAGAAGGTGCAGCGCTAATGGCTGACAAGCAAGATTTCCTCAAGATGGTTCGGACGTCTCTGGGTGTTTCTGAGCGGCGCGATATCGCCCGCGACGATTCAACGGGATATTTCCTGACCAAGGACGAGGTGTCTCAGGCGGCAGATGACATCCGTGCAGATGCGGCGCAACGGCGATCTGAGTTGGTTGATGGCTTCGTTCACCGGGCAACGGAGGCTGGGTGGAAGATTCACCGGGTGGCCAACTATGAAGATGCGGCCGAAGAAGTCACCGCAGTGGTCCGAGAGCACGGTGCGAAGGCTGTGATGCGGTCTGATCACGATATTCTGAGCGAGGTGCCGCTGGAGTCCGCGCTCAAGGCAGAGGGCATTGAACTTGAAGTCGCTATGCGGGAGCCGAGCGACGATGCCGACGAGGACCTAGAACGCAGACTCGCGCTTCGAGAGACTTCTTTCAATAGCGAAGTTGGCATCACCGGTGTGGACTTCGCTATCGCTGAGACCGGAACCGTGGCGATGAAGCCGGGCATCGGGTCGTCACGACTTGTGTCACTGACGCCGGAAGTCCACATAGGTGTGATGACACCGGAGTCGATCATCCCGTCGCTGGACGAGCTATTCGCTCTCACGCGTGATCAGCACCTTAGCGGCGAGCATAAAGGCATGATCAACCTCATCACCGGCCCCAGTCGCACTGCTGACATCGAAGCAAATCTCGTCATCGGTGTCCACGGCCCGCGGGAAGTTCACCTGGTGATCGTAGGCTAGCCGGTGGGCGCGAGCATCGTGACTATGCCGCTACTCGAAACTGGCGGGGAGTTTAGACCACAGATTGTTTACGGCTAGGACTGGAGTTTCGCCCCAACCAGCAAGGTCCGCATGATCTCCTCAGCCGCACCCGCAAGCAGTGATTCGCTGTCAGCGATGGCGTCTTCCAGACTCATGGGGCCGGAGACCAGCGTGAACATTCCAGCTATGCCTTTATCGTGTACTTCGCGGTAGCCGTTACCCAGGCCGCCCGCGATGGCGATTACAGGGATGCCGTGTTTCGCCGCTCGCGCTGCAACTCCGATGGGGGACTTGTTGAAGATAGTGGAGTGGTCGATTTGCCCTTCACCGGTGATGACCAGATCTGCACCTTCGAGATGCGAATCCAGATCAACGGCGTCGAGCACAATATCTACGCCAGCTTTCAACTCAGCCTGTGCAAACGCCATGAGACCCGCGCCCAGACCACCGGCAGCACCTGCTCCGGGGTAGGTGCGAATGTCAGCGGCTAGATCGCGCTCGATGATCTCTGCATATCTGGCGAGTGCAGCGTCGAGCTGATCCACCATTTCAGGGGTCGCACCCTTCTGCGGGCCGAACACCGCTGATGCGCCGTCAGGGCCGCACAGCGGATTGTTTACATCGCACGCAACTTCAATGTGTGCATCACGGAAGCGCTGGTCGAAACCGGATACATCGATCTTGGCGATATCTGCCAGGGCCGCTCCTCCGGGTGCGAGTGGCTCGCCAGATCCGCCCATGATTCGAGCGCCAAGCGCCTCCATCATGCCCGCACCACCGTCGTTGGTAGCGCTGCCACCAATTCCGATGATGAATCGACTGTGCCCACGGTCAAGGGCTACCTTTACCAGTTGACCGGTTCCGTAGGTCGATGCGGTGAGTGGATCAAGCTCATCTAGCGCCAAAAGCGCCAGTCCAGATGATCTCGCCATCTCAATGACAGCAGTCTCGCCATCACCAAGTGAGCCCCATTCGGCCTCGATCTCTCGGCCCAGCGGATCCTGCACGATTGATGAGATGACCTCCCCTCCCGTGCTATCCACCAGCGATTGGAGTGTTCCGTCACCGCCATCGGCCACAGAAACGAGATCGGTGGTGGCATCTGGTACTGCGGCCAGTACGCCTTTTTCAATTGATTGGGCGACTTCAAGTCCCGTCAGGCTGCCCTTGAAACCCTGCGGAGCAATTACGATTTTCATGACTTGCGATTATAGCGATGAGTGGCGCTCGCGCTGATACACTCCAAAACTCCAATATCCGACGCTCTCACAGGAGCCATCATCACGTCTTCCAACGCCGAACAACTGAAACGCCGGGTCGTCGCCGAGATCGACAAGCATGCCGACGAGATCATGGGCATCTCAAAGAAGATCCTCTCCCACCCGGAGTCAGGTTTCAAAGAGCACAAGACATCGGTCCTTGCTGAAGGTGTTCTGAACGATCTTGGTATCGAGACCCGAAATGGTCTCGGGATCACGGGTGTGAAAGGTAGATTGGAAGGCAGTTCGCCCGGTCCCAGCATTCTCGTGATGGGCGAACTTGACTCCAATCTTGTTCCGCAGCATCCGCTGGCTGATCCCGAAACCGGTGCTGCGCATGCCTGTGGGCACCACTGCCAGATCGGCAACATGCTGGGCGTCGCTTACGGCCTCGTCCACTCTGGTGTGATGTCTGAACTTGCCGGAGGAGTCAACTTCATCGCCGTTCCCGCTGAAGAGTATCTGGAGCTTGAGTACCGCACCGAATTGCGAAATGCGGGCAAGATTGAGTTTCTGGGCGGCAAGCCCGAACTGATTGCTCTTGGTGAGATCGACGATTCTGATATCTGCATGCTCACCCACGCCACCACCGATCCACCCAGCTTCTCCATTGGCAAGACGAATAATGGCATGGTCGGCAAGACGATTCGATATATCGGATACGCATCGCACGCTGGTGGATCACCGCACCTGGGAGTCAACGCTCTCAACGCGGCTGAAGTCGCGTTGGCAGCAATCCACGCCCAACGGGACACGTTCAAAGACGAAGATCAGATCCGCATACATCCAATCATTACGCGCGGTGGCAGCGTGGTGAACGCCGTGCCAGATGATGTGCGAATGGAGACGTATGTACGTGGAGCTACGTTTGAGGCCATTCTTGACGCCAACGAGAAAGTTGATAGAGCGTTGAGAGCGGGCGCAATGGGTGTTGGGGCAGAGGTAGAGATTGTCACTGCACCCGGATATCTCCCATACCATGAGTCGCAAGATCTGGCGGCTATATGGAAGGCCAACGCGGTGGCGCTAGTTGGCGAGGATGAGATTGCCGAGGGGGGCCACAGCGGTGGCTCAACGGACATGGGGGATATGAGTTATCTCATGCCCACCATCCAGCCGTACGCTGCTGGCTCAACGGGCCGAGGGCACAGCGAGGACTACATGGTCACCGATTATGAGTTGGCCGTCATAAATCCCGCAAAGGCGATGGCCATGACGGTAGTTGATCTACTGCACGATGGCGCCCGAGGTGCGACGAATGTTTTGGACAACTTCGTACCTGAAATGACCAAAGAGACGTATCTGGCGACTATGCGTGATCTCTTCACCACGCGGTCTTACACGGAATAGGAAGCGGCAGACTAACTTGGAGACAGCCAGCACAGACAGAGCAGCGCTGAAAAAAGCTGCCTCCAAAATAATCAACAAAAAAGCAGACAAGATAATCGCGTTCGCCAAAGATATTGGCGATAACCCGGAAGTTGGGTTCCAGGAGTTCAGGACATCTCGAAAGCTTGCTGAAGCGGTCGAAGAGGCTGGTCAGACGGTTGAGCGCGGACTCGCAATTACCGGCTTCAAAGCCAGTCATGAATTTGCCGGGGATGGACCGACGGTTGCAGTGATCGCTGAACTGGACTCGCTCAGAGTTCCGGGGCATGAGTTGGCAGATCCCGATACCGCAGCAGCGCACGCGTGCGGCCACCATACGCAGTCAGGGCAACTGCTCGGTGTCATCGCAGCGCTGACTGATCCTGAAATCTCGTCAGCGCTCTCCGGAGCGGTTGCATTCATTGCTACGCCAGCCGAAGAGTTCATTGATGTCTCCGCGAGACTCGCCGCCCACAATGCAGGCGAGCTCGGCTTCATGTCTGGAAAGCAGGAGATGATTCGCCTTGGCGTCTTCGACGATGTCGATATGGCCATGATGGTTCATACAAGTTCCGAGTCTGATGCCGGCAAGTTTTCCGTTGGCGGATCTTCAAACGCTCACGTAGTCCAGCATGTTCGCTTCATCGGGAAGGCTGCCCACGCTGGCGGCGCCCCGTGGGATGGCGTCAATGCTCTGCAGGCCGCCAATGTGGCGCTGGTTGCTGTGAACGCTCAGCGCGAGACATTCCAGAATGCTGACACCGTGCGGGTTCACGGCATAATCACGGATGGCGGCACGTCTGTGAACTCAGTGCCCGGTCAGGTGATCTACGAAGGCCGGGTTAGAGGTCGTGATGCCGAGGTTGTGGACTCCAACGCAGAGAAGATTGAGCGCAGCTTCAAGGCTGGAGCGCTGGCCGTTGGCGGTGAGGTGGAGATCACTTCCATCCCGGGGTACATGGCGCTCACCAACGATCCACTGATGAGTGAGATGTTTGCCATCAATGCTGAGGCGATCTGCGGGAAAGACACCGTGATCAGACGTGGTCCGGACGCCAACAGGGGCGGCTCGACTGATATGGGAGACCTGTCCCAGATCATGCCAGTGATTCACCCTTACGTGAGCGGAGCCAAAGGCACCGCGCACGGCATCGACTATTTAATTGCTGATTATAAGAACGCGGTCGTGAACGCTGCGATCGCAATGGCTCACACCGTGATCGATCTGCTTGTTGATGGCGCTGCCGCCGGAAATGAGGTGGTGGCAAACGCGTCCCCTCCGCGCACCACAAAGCAGTACGTTGAGTCTCAGCAGGCCAGGATGCGCGTCATCCGCTACAAGGGCGAGTAACGCAGATGTCCAGGGCAACGCGCAGATTCAGATCAGAGGATCCTCCGTGGGATGTGGTTGACGCATGGGCAGATGAGTACGGCTTCAAGCAGATTTATAAAGATCGAATCCGGGCGAAATACCGCAGGGGCCGGGGGATTGGCACCGCTCCCATGTACGTTGAGATGATCTATACCGAGCCATGGACGCATCTTCAGGCCTGGGTGGGGATCAACTTTCTTGTGCGCCTCGGTGTGCTGTTCTTCGCTCGCACTGAGTGGGAACCCCGCTCAGGCGGCTGGCGGCTCAAGCGCAGCAGGCGGATTGCACGTGAACGGATCAAT
>CAUZJA010000171.1:0-6058 GCA_963579925.1 Dehalococcoidia bacterium
GAAAGGTTGAATCCTGGCGGCAGGAGTACAACAATGAGCGGCCACATAGCGCACTGGGACAGATGGCTCCGACCCGGTTCGCGATGGCCCAACAAGCAGGAGCCACAGCAGCTGGATAAAGCCCGGAAAATAACCCTTCAGGTGGCGCGTAAACGGGGTCAAGGTCACACCTCACGCATGTAATTGTTGATGGTGTGAGATTTGAGACCATCTGCCTGAAGACTTAAACGGAATGAGCGGTTTAGTAGGTTATTACCGACTGAGCCGACTGCTGTATTCATGACTTCCTCCATATTTATAGAGGGCGATTACAGCGCTTTTGGTCCAATTTGAACTCAAAAATTAGAGGATGGCTCCGGAGACAGGATTCGAACCTGTGACCCATCGGTTAACAGCCGATTGCTCTACCACTGAGCTACTCCGGATCAAGGTGCGTATGGTGCACTGGAAAAGTCTAACAGTCGGCATTGGGTGTCGGCTACGGGAGATTTCGCGCAGTTTGGGGGCAGGGGGTATTTTGAGGTAGCCGCCGAGCTTGCCCGGCCCGGGGTCGGCAATGCCAGCGATGGCGAATATGATGCGCCGCGCATGTGGCCGAGGCGGGGCAAGCCCCGCAGCTACCAGTGGATTGGTTGATGGGGCGTTTGGGATGAGGTCCCAACGTCGGTCGCGGGGTCGCCCTCCTCAGGACGACGCAGGTGGGGTCTGTGTGTGATGGCGTCAAAGTCCGTGGCGTTGCTGTGCTAGGCTCGATTCAGCATGGCTGAGTCAGGAACATCTAACAATAGACGGCGGCGGGCGCGGCGGGAGGCTGGCGAGGGTCAGTTGACGCAGGCGGCTGAGAATTATTTATTGTCGATTTTTATGGTGCAGGAGCAGGGGCTTTCTGTAACCAACGCCAATCTTGTTGCGCAGTTGAAGCGGACGCCGGAATCTGAGGGACTTGGGACTTCTCCGCCTTCTGTGGCGGGGATGATTAAGCGGATGTCTGTGGATGACCTTATTGGTGTCTCAGATAGTCGAGAGATTCAACTTACTTCGCGTGGGAAGACGCTGGCGGAGAGTATCGTGCGACGACACCGGCTTGCTGAGCGGATGATCGTTGATTTGCTGGGGTTGGGTCTTGCTGACGCTCATGTTGAGGCGCATCGGCTGGAGCACGCTATTTCTGATGTGCTTGAAGAGCAGATCAAGATTGCACTGGGCAACCCGGTGACGTGTCCGTTTGGGCACCCGATTCCCGGTAGCGCGTACGAGCCACCTAAGGGTGGGAGCATAGCCATCGGTTCGGCGAGTGCGGGGGCAAAGTACGAGGTAGATATGATTCCGGAAGAGGATCAGGAGTTGCTGGTGTATCTGGTGGAATCTGGAATCGTACCGGGCGCAACTCTCCTGGTCAGGGAGAATGCTCCGTACAGGGGTGTTTTGACGCTAGAGATCTCTGGTCGGCACGCGGCGATGGGACTGGAAGTGGCAGACCGGGTCTTCGTACACAAAATCTAAACGTGTGCTTAGTTGCCACCGAGGGCTGCCGCCGAGGGGGCCATCGGCGATATCATTGATGTAACGCCGTCATCGTAGCGGTGAATCAGATTTGGGCAGGGATAATGCCACCTCAAATAACCAGAAAAATAGAGCGAGTTAATTCAGCGCTCAAAAAAGACATTGGTGAGCTGATCCTTTCTTGGTTGGTGGACCCGCGAATATCTCGACTCACCACGGTGACTCGTGTTAACACAACCCGTGACCTCGGCATGGCCACCGTGTATGTCGCGATTCTTGGCGATGATCACGAGCGAAGTGAGACCCTCGATGCGCTGAAATCGTCTCGATTGGCGCTCCGGCATGTGCTTCGTGAGCGTATGAGGATTCGCCACATTCCAGAGATCGTCTTCAAATACGACGAAACGATTGAACAGACGGCCGATGTACTGGCGATTCTGGATGAGGTTGCCGCTGAGTTGCCTGACGTAGATAGTGCCGATTAATTTGAAGCAAGACCAGCGCCCAAAGCGTCCTCAGGTTCCTCAGGTTATCGGTGGATTCCTCAACGTTAATAAAGATGCCGGAATGACGTCGATGGACGTGCTCCGACAGATAAAACGCATCACCGGGCAGAAGAAGGTTGGCCACGGTGGCACGTTGGATCCGGATGCTACGGGTGTCCTACCAGTAGCTATCGGCAAAGCAACACGTTTTCTGGAGCTGGTGCTGTCCGGTCGCAAGACATACGTGATCACGGTGAAACTTGGTTCTTCTACCAACACGTATGACGCATCCGGAGAGGTTACTGATTCCAGTGATGCCTCAGGTGTGACTCGCGAGATGGTTGAGGATGCCCTGGATGGCTTCAGAGGCGATATCGAGCAGGTTCCACCCATGTTTAGCGCGCTCAAGCGTGATGGCGTGCCGTTGTACAAGCTTGCGCGCCAGGGTATTGAGGTTGAGCGAAAGGCGCGGCCGGTCACGGTTTACGGTCTATCAATTGCCAACTGGGATCATCCAGATTTTGGTCTTGAGATCGACTGCAGCAGTGGTTTTTACGCCCGCTCTCTTGCCTATGACTTGGGGGGCGCTGTAGGAACTCATGCACATCTAACAACCCTCGTCAGGACGAAGGCGAGTGGCTTTGAGATCGGGCAGGCGATTTCGCTAGACGATCTCGAATCGCTTGCCAGTGCAGATCGATGGCAGGAGGATGCCGTATTGCCGATTGATGCGGTCCTGTCAGACCTCCCAAGGGTTGCGATGAACCCACTCACTGAAGACCAGATACGGAATGGGCAGTCTGTGCGTGCGACCTCGAAAGAAGTATACGGGGCGAACGTTGAGGAAGGCGATTTGGTACGCGTCTACGACTCTGAAGGCGTGTTTATCGCTACGGCTGAGTTTGATCCATCGGGCCCATTTTGGAAGCCAGACAAGGTGATTTCACCCGCGTAGTTCGCTTGATTCGTATTTCCCAGACTTTGTGGCGATGCACGGCTATTGAATGCGAGTATAGGCGGTCTAATATTTACGAATGTCTATTGACAGTGGGATGAGCTACTCGTAAGTTTCCCACTGAGAAGCAGCGCGTGGGGAGGTATGTATGGCTACAGAAGCGTATTGCCTGAAATGCCGGGCAAAGCGGGAGATGAAGGACGAGAAGGCCACCACTCTTAAGAATGGTCGTCCTGCCACACAGGGAACATGCCCCGTGTGTAGCACGAAGATGTTTCGAATAGGCAAGGGCTAGCCGCCAGATCGATCCTGATCACAAAATCCGATCTTGCTCAGTCCCACTCAGTGGGATCTGGAGCAAAGATCGATTTTGTATCTAAGGAACTGAGACTGCTGGGGACATTTCTGATGTCCGATGTATTTCCGCTCAATCAGTACCCATCCTGATGCTGCGCATTGATGTGCCCAATGCGAGTATGGTTAGTTGTGCGGTTGCTTGCAAAGTACAGCTTGCAAACCTGACAATTTGGTTCTGGCAGATCTGAGAAACGCACCATCGCGTTTACCGTCGCTAGGCCAGCGTTGATCAAAATCAAGATCGGAAGGATACTGACAGGAATTGGAGTCCCCCGCTGAGTTAGTAGCTGAACTAGTACTCGCTCTCGCCGTCATTCTTATTGCGGCAAAGATTGGTGCTGAGATAGCTCAGCGGTTCCTCAAGATTCCGGCACTTCTGGGTGAGTTGGCCGCCGGAATCGCGATCGGCCCGTTCGCTCTGGGCGGTATCGAGATCGGCGGCTATGGCCCTTTCTTCCACATTCCGGAAGAGATCGAGGTTATCGGCGGCGTGATTCATCACGTTGAATCCGTGATTCCCGTCGCTCCTGAATTCTTCTTCTTATCCCAGGTGGCAGCTGTTCTTTTGCTGTTCCAGGCGGGACTAGAGACAGATCGCCCACAGTTCATCAAGTACGCCCGCCCGGCAACCATCATAGCTATGGGTGGAGTGATTGCTCCATTCGCTCTTGGAATACTGGCAACGCTGATGTTCGATTTTGCCAATACGGACAGCATTAAGGAATTCGTGCCTGCGTTATTCGTGGGCGCAGCGATGACCGCAACTTCAGTAGGTATTACCGCAAGAGTGCTTGCAGACGTGAACAAGCTTCACATTCCTGAGGGCGTGACGATTATGGGTGCGGCCGTTGTTGATGACGTCCTTGGGGTGTTGATCCTTACGGTTGTGATTGGAATCAACGATACGGGTGACGTGTCTGCGGGCAGCGTTGCCGTGATTGCGGCGAAGGCCATCGGGTTCTGGCTTGGCCTCACCATAGTTGGCACGCTGGTATCACGGCATATTTCCAAGGCGCTCACGTGGTTCAAAACCACAGGTGCAGTGCTTGGCCTTGCGCTGGGGCTGGCATTCCTGGCTGCCGGATTTGCGGAGCTGTTTGGTCTGGCGATGATTATCGGGTCGTACTCTATTGGTCTGGCTCTGTCCGACACGGATCTCAAGCATCGAATTGAAGATCCGATGGGCACCGTGAACATGTTCATCGTGCCGGTCTTCTTTGTGGTGGTCGGCATGCAGGTTGATATCGCTGCGATATTCGAAGGCGCACTGATGTTTGGAATTGTGCTCTCCATATTCGGCGTAGTCAGCAAGCTCGTTGGCACTGGAATACCGGCACTGTTCGTGGGCTTCAATCGGCTTGGCGCCACTCGTATTGCGTGGGGAATGCTGCCACGCGGAGAAGTTGCACTCGTTGTAGCAGGAATTGGACTTTCGACGGGTGTCATTGGTGCGGAAATATTCGGTGTGGTGATCATGATGACACTGGTAACAACCGTATTGGCGCCGTTATTCCTCGTTCCAGCCACGCAGAAGCCGGGATCAGGTCTCAGGAGTGAGGAAAACAACCTCAGCGAACCAGAGGCTGACGAGGCTTAGTCGGTACTGCCGGTTCGGCGGTGTAATATTGGGTTCTGGCCCCCGTAGCTCAGTGGATAGAGCACCGGCCTCCGGAGCCGGGGGCGAGAGTTCGAGTCTCTCCGGGGGTACCATTTTTATTGCATTTGTTTGCATTTTTAGGCATTTCTGGGGCATCTCCGGGGCCGCGAAAGTTCCATATGGCTGGCGTTCTGATGGGTCAAGCATGTGATCCGTATACGGATGGTCAAATCTGTTGACCAGAGTTAGAAGCGCCCCGGCTGGAGCCGCGTGGTTCGATCTGATCCACGAGCGGATTGCGTCGGTTCGGCAAGATGACGCGCTGGGACCCATCACGGTCCTGATGCCCAGTTTTTACAGCGCATTTTTTGTTCGACGCTTCCTGGCTGCCCGATCCCCAGGTCTATTTAACGTCAATTTCATTCGTATTGATGACCTGAGTGATTTCGCGGGCGGTGGTGACTTGCCTCGGCTCTCGCGTCTGCGCGCATCACAGATGGTTCATGCTGTCGTTCATGCCGCGTCAGACGATGCTCTGGGAATACTGGCGAGTTCGCGTGATCACCCCTCACTGCCAGTGGCGATGCACCATGCGTTCGACGACCTGCGACCGGTATCAGGCACGAGACTCGAGGAACTTCGCGGACACGATGATTCGGGTGTAGCGGGGTTGGTTATCGATCAGTGGTTGGAGTTTAAGTCCCGAACAGAGGGATTCACTGATCAGCTCATCTCATCAAGATCAGCTGCCGTGAAGATTCTGGCAGATCCAGCCGCATTCCAGAAAAGGTTTGGGCACACAATTGTTTGCCTTCTGGAAGACCCTCCGCCGGAGTTTCATCCAATGCTGGAGGCGCTGCATGACGCGTCCCGCGTCGAATGGGTGATCGGAACCTCAGGAGATCCGTCACTGGATGCGCCGCTCATTCGGCTTGCGGGTGGTGAAGTTGTTGAATCAGCATCGAGCGAGAGCGTTACTACCAGCCCTGTTGAGCTGGTTTCGGTGCCCGATCCCGCCGAAGAAGTTCGCACGCTGATTCGGAAGATCTTGACTGCTGCATCTGGCGGAACGCGGTTCGGCGAAATGGCAGTTGTTTTCAACGATCCAAGCTATATGGCCCGTGTGCTGGAGGCGTTGGGCCGAGCGAGAATCACCGCGTC
>CAUZJA010000172.1:0-6019 GCA_963579925.1 Dehalococcoidia bacterium
GGCAGAGATTGGCGTGAGGACGAACCTTGACCTACAGGTGTACTCCACCTTCCGTCCTTCACGGATCAATCGAACTTCTGATCAGTTGTCATTCTTTGGCGCTTCTGGATCTCCAGCAGTATGGCCAATTGACTGGCTGCTCAGCGCAATCGTGGCCCTGGAAGATGGGACCGCCGGCGGTGGATTCAACTCCGGTGTCGAGATTCCTGAGTCATCCACAGCACAGGTCTTCAAGCTGAGCAGTGATGATGCAGCGGCAAGCTTTGCTGCTACTGAAGTAGTGAAGGGTTACCAGTTTGACCAGGCACTCTGGCCTGGCGTGTTTGAAGTTGCTGAAGCACCGATGTACAACCCGGACCTCATCGGCAGCTGGGACCTTGCTCCACCGGGTAACAACCGAGTTGGTGGTGCCAAGCACCCAGAGTTCATCACCCTGAAGTAGTTGAACTGCTAGCGCTGACTTGAAAGAGCACAGCACTGGCAAAGAAGGGAGGCCGCTTGGACCTGGCTAGTTCAGGTCTGAGCGGCCCCTCTTTTCAGAGCCACGGTTGCTTGCAGCCGTGCTGCCATAGAAGTTGGATTTGCTATCGTAAATTGCTGAGGTCTGGGCCTTTGACCGCCTACGCTTCAGCAATTTGTGGCAGCAACGGCGCTGATCTCTGCATTGAGATTCGCGCGGTTTCTGAAAGAAATGCGTATGGCCGGGACCAAAAGCCCCGGGATCAAATGTGCGGTTGCACGAATGTTGAGGATTGATAGACAAATGAATAGCGCCAACAAACAAGATTGTATAGGCTTCCTGAACTGATGGCTAAGTTCATAATTCGGCGATTTTTTACTTCATTCCTCGCGCTCATCGCCTCAACCATTGTGGTGTTCCTGATCTCCCGCGTCATCTCTGACCCGGCAGTACTTCTACTGCCGATGGAGGGGTACGGGATGGACCCGGTTGAGTTTGAGAAGATGAAAGATGCGCTACATCTGAACGACAACGTTGTCGTGCAATACAGCTACTGGATTGGTGGAATCGCTAAAGGCGATTGGGGGGATGATCTCGCCACCAGGCAGCCCATTGCTCCCAAGCTAAAGGAAAAGTGGTGGCCAACGGCACAACTGGCTCTCTCAGCATTTATTTTGGCTACCGTCATTGGAATACCCCTTGGAATCTTCTCCGCCGTAAAGAGGGGTACTTACTTAGACATTGGCGGCAGATCATTTGCGGTACTGGGGCAGAGTTTGCCAACGTTCTGGCTTGGAATAGTTGGTATCTTCATATTTGCAGTCCAACTGGGGTGGTTACCATCCGGAACTATGGGCGAGGGATTCTTTTTGAATAAGAATTTAATAATGCCAACCGTGGTGTTGGCATGGCTACCTATGGCTGGCTACATGCGCCTGGTGCGTTCTGCCATGTTGGATGTTTTGGATTCTGAGTACATCAAACTGGCGCGTTCTAAAGGCGTATCTCAGAGGTCGGTGATATGGAAGCATGGCTTCAGGAATGCAATCCTGGCGCCTCTCACATTTGCCGGTGTATTACTGGCGGGACTGATAACCGGCTCAATAGCGGTTGAGACGGTATTCGCATGGCCGGGGATTGCGAGGTGGGCTGTAGAGGCTGTGTTCAGCAATAACCTCACGGTGCTCGGCGCCGTGACGCTGGTGTTCACCTTCGCGTTCATCGCGCTCAATTTCATAGTTGACATCCTTTACGCGTTCGTAGACCCACGGCTGAGGCTGACATGATCAGACGAAGATCAAAGTTTGAGCGCACAAATACGGTCCCGTTGAGACCGGAACCGGCTCGCGGGATTCTTGAAGGCAGTGTCCGAAAACTTGTTGGGATCCCCGGGTACTTCGTTGGAAGACTCCGTAGAACTCAAACCGTACAGGCCACCACCGCGGAAGCTACAGCCGCTCAGAGAATTGAGCGGGTCAGCATAGTTGAAAATGACCTTGGTCCAATACGAAGTACCCTGCGGTTCTTCAGGCGTTGGCCCGTGTTGTCCAGCTTTATCCTTACGGGCATGATTGTCATGGCGGTCTTTGCCCCGTTGATCACCGCCGGTGATCCTGAGAAGGCAAACCTTCGGCATCGCACCTACCCACCCTTCTTTCAGGATAGTGCGGCTGATGCAACTCAGATCGAAAAAGGCCGAGAAGAAGCCAACTACTTCCTTGGCACTGACCAGCTAGGCAGGGATCTTTGGAGCCGGTTGGCTTACGGGGCTCGAATATCTCTGGCAGTGGCGGCAGTATCACTCGTCAGCGGCATCGTGATCGGGACGGCCCTGGGCCTGATAGCTGGCTATTACGGCGGAATAATTGATGAGCTGATCACACGTTTTGTCGATGTCTGGCTGGGACTTCCGTTCATATTAATTGCGCTGGTGATTGCTCTGGTTATGGGTACCAGCTTTATTACTGTATTCATATTATTGGGTTTATTAGCGTGGACGCCTTTTGTCCGGCAGGTCCGGGCAGAGGTGCTTTCACTCAAATATCGTGAGTACGTGTTCTCTGCTCAAATAGCTGGATCATCCACGACGCGTATCCTGGTACGCCACTTGCTACCCGGCGTCATCAACACCGTGATTGTGATTGCTACATTCCGGATTGGTCAGCTAATTCTGGTGGAGGCGTTTCTTAGCTTTTTGGGAGCCGGAATTCCACCACCAACACCAGCATGGGGAGCGATGATTTCTGACGGGCGTGGCTACTTGCGTGACGCCTGGTGGATTTCCGTGTTCCCGGGCCTGGCGATCTTCCTCACCGTGGCATCAATGAGTTTCTTTGGTGATTGGTTGCGTGATCGATTGGACCCAAGACTCAGACAAGTTGACTAGGCAATAACAGATTCACAAATCTGCTTTGATCAGGTTTATGAGGTATTCCCGGAAATGAGTTCGAAAAGTTACGGCCTTCGGCGCATAGAGTCGATGGCGCGTGCTGGGTCCGCGGTTCGATTTAGCGTCGAAACAGACGGCCCACTAGCGACAGTTGAGCTGTCGATCCCTGCCCACGGAATAATTCGCTACCAAATTATTCCGGACCAGGAAACGCCGTCAGATCGCTATGACTTGCTGGACCCAGAGTGGGAACCCGGCACCGAATCGCCTGAGATTTCAGAGAACGACGAGCGAATTATCCTGAGTGCCCATGGAACTCAGGTCGAAATACAACGCGATCCCTGGGCCGTCGTTGTCAGAGACGAACGTGGCCGACCTGCGTTTTATGAATACCCGGAAGACATAGACGCACGAGCAATACCGCAGAGTAGGGCATCTGGCTTTACCCCGGGTAATGATGATTCCGGGTCTAGTTGGGTGACGTTTGGACTGGATCCAGAAGAGAGTCTTTTCGGCCTCGGCGAGAAGTTCACATCTATAGACAAACGCGGCCAACGCATCGTGGCGTGGAACCGCAACCCATACGGCACGCCTAACGAACTGGCGTACAAGAACATCCCATTTATGGTGAGTTCGCGCGGCTACGGACTGTTCCTGAATGACGCCCACCGGTCAGTCTGGAGTCTTGGGAGCGAGTCGAACGCCGCCGGGACAGTCGAAGTAGCGGGCAACGGCCTGGATCTGTTCATTCTCGCCGGCTCAAACATGAAAGATGTGCTGAACGGCTACGCTGAGCTCACGGGCCATGCACCACTGCCTCCACGCTGGTCATTTGGCATCTGGCTGTCTCCAGCTGGTGAGCACGTATTGGGAGAGCCGATAGACCAGACCAGCCTGCTGGCTCTTGCTGATGAGATTCGGGAGCGAAAAGTCCCTTCAGACGTACTTCATTTAGATCCGCTCTGGATGAGAGATTCGCACTACTCTGATCTTGAGTGGGACAGGGAGTGGTTTCCTGACCCTGAAGGTATGGTCGCAACCCTGTTGGAGAAGGGATTCAAGCTTTGCCTGTGGGAGCATCCCTATATTGACGTCCGAACAGAGATGTATCGCGAGGGCAAAGAAAAGGGCTACTTTATCAAGCGCCCGGACGGCACCGTCTATGATCAAGAACTCGTCATAAAAGCAATGCGCATCTCAAAGTGGGGTGTGGAAGGCGAACGGCAATACGATCTGGGCGGGATCGTTGATTTCACTAATCCTGAAGCCTCAAAGTGGTACGCAGAAAAACATCGCCACCTTCTAGAGATGGGCGTGGCTGTATTCAAGACTGACTTTGGAGAAGAGATTCCAGAGGACGGAGTCTTCGCCAACGGCAAGACCGGCGCAGAGATGCATAACGTCTATCCGCTGCTCTACAACGAGTCCGTTTTCAATATAACCAAAGAGTATTCAGATAAGGCTCTTGTGTGGGGCCGGTCCAGCTTTGCGGGCATCCAGCGCTATCCGGTGCGATGGTCAGGCGACCCGGTTTCTGATTTTCCAAGTTTTGCCTTGAGTCTCCGCGGTGGCCTCAGCTACGGAATGTCCGGTGATCCATTCTGGTCGTTTGACCTTGGTGGGTTCAGAGGTGACCCTGGACCAAATCTCTACGTCCGATGGGCGCAGTGCGGAATGTTGATATCCCATACCCGATTTCACGGAATGTCACTTCGAATGCCCTGGAAACGCGGCGACGAGGTTTTTGACATAGTCAAACGCTATTCCGATCTGCGTTATGAACTGCTGCCGTACATCTACGGCATCTCGCTGGAGAGTACCGTCACTAACGTGCCGGTAATGCGTCCTCTCGGGCTGGAGTTTGAAGATGACCCGGGCAGCATGGTCATCCAGACCGAATACCTGCTGGGCCCTTCAATCCTTGTCGTTCCAGTACTTAACTCAGAAGGTGATGTCACCATCTACTTGCCTCCGGGCGACTGGTACGACCTTTGGACAGGTGAGAAGAGGCAAGGCCCCAGCTCGCATCGGATACGAGCGGCGCTAGATCATATGCCAGTCTTTGTGCGATCCAACGCAATCATTCCAACCGCTGAGCCGGGTGATTCTGTTCCCGATATGTGGGATCCGCTGAAGATCGCTATCTACCCACAAGCCGACGGGCTATTTGAGATACCCGAAGAAAACGGCCTTGTCGCCACGGCGATACGAGCCACTGGTGGAGCCGCAAAACGGGTAAGCGCCAGCGGTCCGGAACGTGTGTGGGATTTTGTATTTCACGATACGGATGAGCCAGGGTCGGTTTCAGTTGATGCTGGCAGCTCCAATGTGGAGAACTCATGGGAGTACTATGCGCTAACGCGTATCCTCACGGTTCACGTGGGGCGATGTGAGTCTGTCGAATTGAAAATTGATGATTAGCCGCAGAGCTTCAGGCCAATTAGGCAGAGCGCAGTTGATGAGAGGAAGGGAATTATGTCTGGAACTGATAGAGAACTAGTCGCACACCTAATGCGCAGAGCCGGATTTGGTGTGACTCAAGTTGAGATCGACTCACTCGCAGAGAGGGAGTACGAGGACATTGTTGAGGACCTTCTGAATCCGGAGCGCTTTCCAGCTCCCGGGGAAGATATTGCGCGGCGATACTGGATTGCCCTGAACAACCCTGATGGCCCCAACTACCCCGCGTACTGGATCTATCGGATGGTCAATACTGAGCGTCCAGTAGAAGAGAAGATGACGTTGTTCTGGCACCACCTCTTCCCAACTTCTGCTGGCAAGAGCAGTGACCCACCTTCTTCCAATGTTCAGATCGAGACATTCCGCCGCAACGCGTTGTCGGACTTCGAGACTATTCTGCTGGACCTCGCAAGAGACCCTGCAATGATCTACTTCCTGGACAACTGTGAGAACCACAACGGCGAACCCAATGAAAACTGGGGACGTGAGCTGCTGGAGCTGTTCTCAATGGGCGTAGGAAACTACACGGAAGATGACATCAAGAACGCTTCACGGGCGTTCACTGGCTGGACATTCACACAGCCAATTCCGTTGGACCCGTACGCTCGGTATCCATCTGAGTTCCTCTATCTGGAAGATGATCACGACGACACTGAGAAAACCTTCCTTGGTGAGACCGGCAACTTCAACGGCGAAGACATCATCGCCAT
>CAUZJA010000173.1:0-6014 GCA_963579925.1 Dehalococcoidia bacterium
GGATATGGATAGAAGTTCGCCTTTTCGTCGGCATCCCACGCTTCACGCATTCCCAGGGTGGCGAGATCCCAATCTGGCCTGATGTCCATCGTGATTTCCCGAAGGTCCTCACGCAAGTTCTCAATCGTTGGTCGACCAAAGAACCAGTAACCGTTGTAGATCTTGAATATCTCAAGACCAGGCTTGAGTACGACCGTGTACGGGATCATGGGGTTGTGATGCGGGTCTGTGTACTCCTGGATATCCAGATCTTTCTGAACTTTGCGGTCATTGTCAGAAAAGAACGGCCACTGAGCGTTCAATCCGGTACGAAACTCATTGGTCTGCAGCAAATTATCGTAGAGATGGTCACGATCTTGGCGTACCCAACCTTGAGCTCCGGATAGAAATCCACCAGCCGATTGTGCTGCCACTGATCTTTGGGGCAGTACATGCAGCGCGCCAGCACAACGATCATGGGATCGATGCCCTGAACATCCGATAGCTTCTGTCGGGTTCGTGTGTGGTCAGTGAGTGCAAAGTCGGGGAACGTTGCCCCGGGGATCATGTCTGCTCGCAATGTGTGCCTCCGCGCCATAACTATGATGCATGGATTGTCGCTGAGGTCACACTCATCGGAACACGTGCCACCACACCGCCATTCGTCGTATCATTGCGCCTCATCTGAAAACTTGCAGTTGCACCCCTAACTCTCCCCCTAATTCTCCAAGGAGAAATCGATGCCCAGGATGACTGGTGGCCAAGCTCTGATCCGCTCTCTAGTGCGCGAAGGAGTCGAAATGATCTTCGGCATACCCGGCGTGCAGATGTACGGCATCATGGCCGCACTGCGAGACGAGCCCGCCATCCGAATGATCACCACCCGCTCTGAGATGTCCACCACGCACATGGCGGATGGATACGCTCGAGCCGGTGGCCGAGTTGGCGCATCACTCGTCGTTCCTGGGCCCGGCGTGTACAACGCGGCTGGTGGGCTATCGACTGCATACTCCGTTTCATCACCGGTCCTCCTGATCGCCGGACAGACGCCGATCGACACGATTGGCAGCAACACCGGCGCGCTCCACGAGGTCAACGATCAGATGGACGCAATCAAACCAGTCACCAAGTGGCAGGGCCGCATGCTGCAGCCAAGCGATGTTGCGCAGACCGTCCACAACGCCTTCCGAGAGCTCAACAACGGCCGTCCACGCCCGGTCTACATCGATATCCCACCCGAGGCGATGCTCGACTTCGACGAGATCGACCTTATGGAGTCTGCCCCGCGTGAGCGACAGACACCGTCGCAGGACAAGTTGGAAGCGGCCGCCAAGATACTTGCGGGCGCCAGCAACCCCGTCATCTATGCCGGTAGCGGCGTTCTTCGTGGCGGCGCCATGGACGAACTGGAAGCGCTCACTGACAAGACCAATATTCCCGTATTCACTTCCCGTGGCGGCAAGGGTGCAATCAGCGACCGGCATCCACACGTCTTTGGCGGCATCTCGCGCGTTGCTGGAGGCCGACTTGCAGAGGTGATAGCTGAAACAGACGTGATGCTGGTTATCGGTTCACGCCTCGCAATGGGCAAGCCAAACCCTGACGTGAAGATCATCCAGATCGACGCAGACCCGTACGAGATCGGACTCAGCGGCGATGACAGGCTTGCACTCGTGGGCGACGTGAAGTCGACGATGCCGGCTCTTGGCGACGCGCTTGCTGATGCAGGCTTCAGCCAGTCATCTCCGGTCGACAAGGTTGCAGCAATCCGAGAAGAGCTCGCTGGCCCTGAAGGCCGAGTCGAGCCGCAGAACACTATGCTTGACGATATCCGTGAAGGCTTCCCGGACGACGGCATCGCCATCTACGGCGTGACGCAGCTTGGCTACGTCTCCCGCACCTACTGGCCCGTCTACGAGCCGTACACATTCATCGACTCCGGCTACTCAGAGAACCTCGGCTACGCATTTCCAACTGCGCTTGGCGCAAAGGTGGCGCAGCCAGACAAGCCAGTCCTGTGTGTCACCGGCGACGGCGGCTTTGGCTACCACACGCCTGAGCTGTCCACGGCCGTGAAGTACGGCATCAACGTTGTGACGGTCCTGTTCAATGACAACGCATACGGCAACGTTGCCCGCGACCTGGATATGGACTTCGGTGGCCATTACGAGATGGATCTCCACAACGCCGACTACATGGAACTGGCAGCCGCGTACGGCGTCGAAGGCATCAAGGTGGACGACCACTCCAAGCTCAAGAACACTGTCGCCGACGCAGTACAACTCGATAAGCCGGTCCTCATCGAAGTCCCGTTCACACGGATGCCCCGCCCATGGCCAGCATCATCACGCCCCTCATGGACCAAGCCTCAGAAGTAGTTCAACCGCGCTAGAATCCGGCACGTTGGGGCATCTGCGATAGCTGCGCCCTGAACGCCGCAAACACTCCGTCACCGCCTACCAAATGGACCAGCCGCCATCAACGCGGAACTCCTGCCCCGTGATCCATGCGCCAGCGTCGGATGAAAGCACGGCTGCTATGCCTTTCAGGTCCTGAGAAAGGCCGGTGCGTTGTAGGGCGTTCATCTTGCGGAATGTCTCAACCTGATCAGCGTTCGTGTCGGTTCGCGGGATCTGGCCGGGACTGATGCAGTTGACCGTGATGCCGTACTCCCCGAACTCAGCAGCCATAGCGCGGGTCAAATTCAGCACCCCTCCCTTTGCAGCAAGATATGGCGGCCCGGAACGCTTGAACTCTGAGTTGTACGAACGTTTGTCCATCGCAAGCGTGGAGCCAATGGAACCCAGCGTAATGATTGACCCACTTTTAGCACCCATCATGGCCCGGCCTGCCGACTGTGCGGTGATGTAAGTGCCTGTCACGTTGATGTCCATCGTTCGCCTGAACTCATCGACATCTCCGTCCGGCGGATAGCTAGTGGTGAACGAACCACCTGCATTGCATATCGCAACATCAAGTCGGCCGTTCTCGTTCATAACTCGATCGACAAGAGCATCGACCTGCGCCTCTTCCGTGACATCGCACCCCATAGCGATAACGTCCCTGCACTCGCCGCGCAGACGCTGAGCCACGTCTTCGCACAACTCGGATCGACGTGATGCGATGTAGACTTTCGCCCCAAGGTCACTGAGCGCTTCGGTAAACGCCGTTCCAAGATGTGTCCCTCCCCCGGTCACGATAGCCGTGCGACCGTTCAGGTCGAGGAGTTCCTGGATTGATCTGGTCATAGGTTCTTCTCTATTCATTCGGCTACTGAAGGGGGACGCACACCGCATAATTCCGCGTCGGGGCGTCTGCGTTAGCTGCGCCCTGGATGCCGCACGCGCTGCATCTCGTAGCGGCACTTTACATGCGCCCTTCTTCAGCGCCTCGCGCTCAATGCCTGCATGACAGATGCCTTCAGCGTCCCGTGCTCAATGCCCGTACGGCATGTACGGTATCGTGGGCGCACTCGTCCCCCTAGACCAAAGGCACTCACACGATGAACGAATGCATACGTAACGCGCTTCAGGGTCGAGACGTCGTAATCGACATCACCACGATCGGCCGACGATCAGGCGAACCTCGACGCATAGAGATCTGGTTCCACAACATCGATGGCAAGATCATCATCACCGGCCAGCCAGGCCCAAGAGACTGGTTCGCCAACCTCACTGCCAATCCGGAGTTCACGCTCCACCTGAAAGGCGAAGTGAAGGCCGATCTACCCGCGACAGCCCGGATAATCACCGACTCGGAAGAACGCAACGCAATCCAAACCGCCAGATTCCGCGGACGAGACACCAGCGACGAGCCACCAACCGAAGGCCGACCAATGGTTGAAGTCATATTTCACGAGGAAACGAACTCCTGAATCTACGTCGCACTCATCACTAACATCGTCATCCCGGAATCGAAGCCCCGCGAAGATGTCCGGGACCCATGCACGCCCACATCCTCACACCCGTCCGCTCCGCCTAACCAACCGACACCCAACACCACTACTCCAGATACCGTTGCGCCACAGCGCACCCCCCGCACACTCACGCAAGAGGCCCAACATGCCAATCCAATTCGCCGATGAAATCACCACTGAGGACCACCTACGCGAAATCCTCGGCCATCCCGCTGAGCGCGCCGCCAACAAAGCCGTCACCACCATCGACGAGCACTGCAGCGCCGTGATCGAGCGCTCCCCGTTCATGCTCATCGGCTCCGCAGACGCCGACGGCAACATAGACATCTCACCAAAAGGCGACCACCTGGCTTCGTCCAAATCCTCGACGAAAAAACTCTCGCCATCCCGGACCGCAAAGGTAATCGCCGCGCCGACACCTTCACCAACATCCTGGCAAACCCGAAAGTAGCCCTCTACTTCCTCGTCCCCGGCTTCCGCGAAACACTCAGGCTCACCGGAACAGCCCGAATCGTGCGTGACATCGAACTCCGAGAGAGCATGGCCAAACGAGGCACCACCCCCGATCTCGCAATCGTCGTCGATGTGGTCGATGCCTTCTTCCATTGCGCCAAGTGCGTAATCAGATCAGGCCTCTGGGAGAGTGACGAGTGGGCAGAGACCCTCGGCCTATCAACCATGGCCCAGGTCCTCACCACCCACTCGACCCCCAGCACACCCGTCGCCCAACTCGAAGAAGAGCTAGCAGAATCACTGGTGAAGAACCTGTACTAGCGGTCAGGGTCGACGCCGGTGATCTTCGTTTCACCCAAATTGCGCATCCAACGTCATCGCTAATTTTAGACGTAGGGGCAACCCCTCGTGGTTGCCTGGATTTCGCGTCGATACGGCAACCATTGCTGCATCACGCCGCATAAAGAGGGCAGCTACAAGGGGTGCGCCCTACGGTTATCGATTGGCCGCGTCACCCGCCCACACCTGGTAGCGGCAGGTCTGAAACCTGCCCGGTGTCACACCACGTTCTAGACATCAAGCTATTCACTTCGCCATCATTCACCGTAATTTGGCCTGAATCGTGTTGCGTGGAGGGCGTTCATACTGAATTCGCTTTGTGCTCTACCCATTACTCCTCACGGAATAGGGTGAAATGGACGCCCAATCTGGATCGTTAATTTTCCTGATTGTTTGGACTCACACCATGAGCACATGGGCGATCCTCAATCTTGACAGCATGATCTTTGGTCTCTGGACTAAAAGAAAGCTCCGAATATTCCTCGGTTGGCAACGGATACTAGAGTCTCTTCGCATTGATCCTGAAGCGATCACTCCGGGGATGCGACACCGCTTCAGGATGTTTGCTCTGGCAACCGCTGCATTTCCGTATTTGTTCCTGATATAGGGATGACCTTCATGCAAATTCTGATACCGAAATACTCCCGGCTGGCGCTCTTGTGAACATATGAACACGCAAAATCGCCTCGTTGCGCGCGATTGCCCTCGCTACGCTAGCGACACTCTTCATCACCTGCGGAAACTTGGGTGATTTGCCCGTACGTAATGATCTAGATATCCCGGTTCTTCTTTCCTCAAGAGTGCTTGCCGTTCCTGTCGATAGGACGTATTACCCCGAAGAGGAATTCGCGGACGTGTTCAACCGAATGGTTTTACCTGGAGAGCAGACATTCGTGCCGTTTGCACCGTGGTTCGAGCTCGATAGCAAAGATGAGACCTGGCTGTACATCGGCGTCACGACGGTCGAGGGAGTACCCGTGATCGCACAAGGAATCCCGTATAACACTTTGAAAAGGGATGCTCCTATCCTCGTCATCAATATGAATTCGATCACCATTGAACAGATACCCTAGGATGCCACCGATGACGCTGACAGTGAAAAATAATTCGATCTTCGTTTTCCGCCCACGCCCGTTGACAGCTTCCTGCCATCCACCCCTCGACAGATCCCGCGTTCTCTCAGAAACTCCAGTCAGAGGACACGTGCACAAGCCCTCGGCTCGAAGAAGTACGCAGACGCGCCAATACCCGGTGCGAGCCAATACTGATCCGCTCCGTTGCTGTTCCCCTCGCCCCTTGGGGGAGAGGGCCAGGGTGAGGGGTTGAT
>CAUZJA010000174.1:0-6007 GCA_963579925.1 Dehalococcoidia bacterium
GGGCACGTCGTGTTCACAAACGACTCATCATCAATCAGCGGTGAGCGGCCAGTTGGCTTGAACTGCGCGGCATATGGCAGTTCGACGGGCAGTTGGTCGAATGGCACCGGTACGGTCCCGCAGTCATCGCAGTACACAATCGGAATCGGCGTGCCCCAGTAGCGCTGCCGTGAGATCAGCCAGTCGCGCATCTTATAAGAAATAGTCCGGCTGCCCCAGCCCTTGGCCTCGATCTTGTCGGAGATCTTCTGCATGCCTTCGGTGCTGATGAGACCGTCAAATTCGCCGGAGTTCACCTGCGCTCCGGGTGTAAGATACGCCTCCTCCAGATCGGAGCCATCCCATCCTTCAGGTGACACAACAACAGTAATCGGCAAGTCGTACTTCTTCGCGAACACGAAGTCACGCTCATCATGCGCCGGAACGCCCATCACCGCGCCAGTGCCGTAGCTCGCCAGCACGTAATCACCAATCAGAATCGGAACTCGATCGCCGTTGAGCGGGTTGATCGCATACGAACCAGTTGGCACGCCCGTCTTTTCGCGCTCAGTAGACGTGCGCTCAATTTCGGACGCCGCCGCAGAGGACGCTATGTACGCATAAACCGCCGCAGCCTGCTCGGGATGGGTCAGTGACTTCACCAGAGGATGCTCAGGCGCAAGCACAACGAACGTCACACCGAAGACAGTGTCGATACGTGTGGTGAAAGTGGTGATTTGTTTCGCGTCAATGCCGTATTCAGAAATATCGAAGTTGAAGTCGACGCCTTCAGACCGACCAATCCAGTTCGTCTGCATCAGCTTGATGCGGTCTGGCCAGTCGATGGCATCCATATCCAGCAGCTCATCAGCATAATCAGTGATCTTGAAGTACCACTGCGTCATATTCCGACGCTCAATGACCGTTCCGCAGCGCTCGCAAGCGCCGTCCTTCACTTGCTCGTTGGCGAGCGTTGTCTGGCAGCTATTGCACCAGTTCACCGGGCCATCTGCCCGATAAGCGATCTCTTTTTCCAGGAACTTCAGGAAGAAGTACTGATTCCACTTGTAGTAGTCAGGCTCACACGTAATGATCTCGCGATCCCAGTCGTAAGAAGTCCCCATGAGCCGGAACTGGCGACGGGCATTCTCGATGGTCTCTCGCGTGAAATTTGCAGGGTTAATGTTGCTCTGAATCGCCGCATTCTCGGCCGGCAGCCCAAACGCATCGAACCCCTGCGGATGCAGAACGTTGTAGCCCTCCATACGCTTGAAACGAGCGTGCGTATCCGCCCCAACATACTGGAACCAGTGCCCCACATGCAGGTCACCAGACGGGTATGGAAACATCACCAGCGCAAACCAGTTGGGCTTACCGTCAACCGTATCCTGCGTCCGGTGAAGACCCGACTCATCCCACCGCGCCCGCCACTTCAGTTCGATATCAGAAGGGGCGTAAGAGTTGCGAGAGAGATCAGTCTCAGATTGCTGTGGTTCAGTGCTTGTCACGAGTGTCTACCGATAGTCCCATCGCACCCGAAAGCGCGCGCAAGTAAAAACGTAAAAATTAAGATTACCGCAACCGGGAAGATCATGACCGGCGATTCGAGGCTTTCACCCGGTAGCCGTCGGGCTTGCCCGGCCCCACGGTGGGCGTGTTGAAACGGTTCATCGGACCGCTATCGGTGGATGTTGTGCGGGGAGGGGCAAGCCCCTCGGCTACCGGGTGAGAATCTGCCCCACCACATCCGCCATATCACTGCCCGCAATCTGCGGCGTAGCATCCAGCGGCCCCTGCACCATTCCCGGCAGCGCCACAAACGCCGCCTGCCATCCCGCTGCAATTGCACCCGACGTATCCCAGTTGTGTGCGGCCACAAGCATCAGCTCACCGGGCGCAACTTCCAGCCGCCGCGCCCCCATGTCATACGCCGCCGGATGCGGCTTGAACTTGCTTACGGCGTCCACCGACAACGACATCTCGAACAGGTCAGCAATCCCCGCAAATGCCAGTTGAGCGTCAACTGCAGCAGGAGGAGAGTTGGTCAACGTAGCGAGCCGAAACCGGCGGACTTCAGCCGCTGGAGAGCCTCTGGCACCTCAGGATGCGCCGGCAACTTCCGCATCGTCTCCAGAATGCTCGAGCGATCATCATTCGATAATGACACTCCACGGCGCTCCGCCACCATCTCCAGCGCTGCCGCCCCAATCACACCAAAGTTGTTGTATTTGCCAATTACGTTGCCCGTCATCGCCGACTGCAACACCTGCGCAAACCACAGCCCCCAGGCCGACGCATCACCAAACACCTCAGCAAACGGCGCATCAAGCGCCGCAAGGTCCAGGAACGTCTCATTCACATCAAAAACTATGGTTCTGGGCATGTTGCTACCGCTCTTTCCGGTCAATCTCGATGAAATTACCACGCCCTTTTGATGCTGAACTACACGAATCGCTGCTGATTCAGCCAAGCGCGCATATACTGCCCACTCTCACGAATACCCAGTAAACGTTCAGCAAAGGACCCACAACCTTGGCACTCAAAGTTGCGTCAATAGGCCGCCCAAACCCACGCGTAGACATCTTCAAAGCCGCCGGCATTGAAGTAGTCGAAGCCGAACCCACCACGACTGAAGGCGTGATCGACGTCCTCAAAGATGTAGACGGTGCAATGATTGGAATCTGGCCGCTAACCGATCGTCAGGTCCTTGAGGCATCTCCGAAGCTCAAGGTAGTAGCCCGCTCCGGTGTCGGCGTCGACTCCATCGACCTCGATGCCGCAACCGAACTTGGCATCTGCGCATGCAACACCCCCGGCATCAACACCTCGGAAGTGGCCGACCATGCCATGGCGCTACTGCTCTCCATCACTCGCCTCGTCCCGGAACAGCGCGCCGCCATCAAAGACGGCAAGTGGAGCGACGACCCCAAGCTCATGATGGAGTTCAGGGGCAACCTGCGACGCATTGCAGGGCACACCATGGGCATCTTCGGCCTCGGAAACATCGGCAAAGCATTCGCCAGCCGAGTCCGTGGCTTTGGTCCCGAGCGGATCATCGCCTACGACCCCTACGTGCCACAGACCACCGCTGACCTCTACGGCGTTCAACTGGTTGATTTTGAAGAGCTGCTCGCCGAATCAGACTTCATCACCATCCACACACCCGCCACAGAAGAGACCAACCATATCTTCGACCGCACCGCCTTCGACAAGATGAAGTCCACCGCCATCCTGATCAACTGCGCACGCGGCCCAATCGTCGACCCCGCCTCACTCTTCGTAGCCCTCAAAGAGGGTGCGATCGAAGCGGCCGGAATTGACGTCACGGAGATGGAGCCAATTTCGCCCGAAGACCCGCTCCTCACGCTGCCCAACCTGACAATCACACCGCACACTGCTGGCTCATCGCCTACGTCCGGTGCGGCCGGTTCAATCAAGCAGGCTGAGAACGTGCTGCGAATCCTCCAGGGTCAGGCCCCACACGGCCTCGCCAACCCTGAAGTCATCAAGCGCATCGCAGTGATGCGAGCCACCGACCCCGGTCGCTGGGCAGGCACTCCAGACTTCTCGACAGCTCTGGCTCTCTAGCACGCAACTTCGATAATCAGGCTTGCAACCGTCGCCCACGGCGGTTGCAAGTCAGATCGACCCATACGGGTCACATAGTCGAGCCAGGTTCACCTGTCTTGCCGCGCTCCATCCATCCAAACTGCCATCACGGGCATCATGCCCGCCGCAACCCCCCGGCAAATATTTCAGGATGGACAGATGGATTTCGCGAACGGCGATTTTTCATTTTTCTCTGCACTTGGCGACACCAACGTCACAGTTCTCGTGGTCGATAGCGACCGCGCCTCCCGACTGCGAATTGCTGCGTGGTTAATTGCCAAGGGCCACACCGTGCATCAGGCCGCAGACGGCGGCGATATCCCGTTTCGCCTGCGAGCGATGGTCCCCACATGTGGTGCTCATGGATGTTGCAGCGCCAGACGTAAGCGGTCTCCAGGCCCTCATCCGCATGAAGGCAGATCAGAGAACCAGCAACATCCCGGTAATCCTCATGTCCGGCTACGGCGACCCTGACCTGGAACCAGAGTTCAGAGCCATGGGCGCCGAACTCTGCATCGACAAGCAAGCCCACGACACCGTCATTCGCAACGCCGTAGAAACAGTGCTGGCCTAGCTCACAACCGGCCTAATCCCCGCCCACGGCGAAACCTTCTCAAGCGCCGCCGAAAGCCACAACACCCCCAGGTCATCGCCAAACTTGCCCGCTATCTGTAGCCCCACCGGCAGTCCCCCGGTAAGCCCCGCTGGCACGGATGCCGCAGGTTGCCCCGTCATGTTGAAGATATACGTGAACGGGAAGTAGCCATACACCCCGTCAAACTTCTTCCCGCCGACCTCTTTCGGTCGATTATTAGGATCAAACGCCGTAATTGATGTCGTAGGAGACGCGATGAAGTCATACCGCCTCATCACTGCTGACATCTTCAGCTTCAGATCGGCGACTCTGCGCACAGATTTCGCGTAGTCAGACCCTTTGACCTCCGCGCCCAGCCTCATCGCCTCACGCCCATCTGGCCCAAGCTCGACGGGAGTCTGGTCTTTCAGGTGGCCGAACGCCGCAAATGCGTTGGCAGAAAATATTGTCCAGAAGTGGTCGATCAATTCCGCCTCAAGTGGCAAATCCACCTCTTCGACCACAGCGCCAAACGCCCGCAGCTTCTGCAGAGCCATCAGCACCGTATCCGCAACGTCAGAATCGACCACGCCATAGCTAAAGTCAGGCGACCATCCAATGCGTATGCCGTTCAAGTCAGGCTCGCGTTCTGTGGCCAGGTCTATGCCAGCGCGATGGCGCAAGGAGTTCGGGTCTGCAGGATGCGGCCCAGAAAGTATGCTCAGCAAAAGCGCAGCATCCCGGACGTCCCGCGTCATTGGCCCGGACTGCGCAAACTGATTCGGCTCCGGCTCACCGTAGCCGTTAGCCCTCGGCACCCGACCGTGCGATGGCTTGATGCCGTACACACCACAGAAGCTCGCAGGAATGCGCATCGAGCCGCCGCCATCTGACCCCGTCGCAAACGGCAGCATCCCAGACACCACCGCCGCCGCCGAACCTCCACTGGAACCAGCTGTAGTTTTCGTAAGATCCCACGGGTTGTGGCAGACGCCGCTGATCGGGTTGTCAGTCGTCGTATTAAACGACATGCCTAGCTCGGGCGTGCTCGTCTTACCAATGATGATCGCCCCGGACGCCCGCACCCGCTCCGCCACTACCGAGTCGACTTCGGGCACGTGATCGCGCAGTGCAGGCGAGCCCATCGTAGAGCGTATCCCCGCCGTCATCTCCAAGTCTTTCAACGCAATCGGCACGCCAAGCAGGGGAGGGAGGTCATCGCCACCCTCAGTGAGCCGCTTCTCCGCGGTTCGTGCCGCTTCAAGAGCCTGATCGCCCGCCACCGTAATAAAGGCGTTGAGGGTTCCATCAAGCTTCGCAATCCGACCCAGAAAATACTCAGTCGCCTCTACCGGCGAAAGATCACCAGATCGAATCCGCTCCGTAATCTGCCATGCCGGCTGAAACGCTAGCGCATCCTCAATCACGTGGTGCCTGCCGCACGGGCACATTTAACAGCCACTCGAGTGCGCGCGCACTTCCGATATGTCATCCTGAGCGAAGGTGGCTCCGCGCCGTAGTCGAAGGACCTGTTACACGACATTCGTCATCAACCTCACGTCACGCAACAACCACCCCAGATCCTTTGATTCCGCTATCGCTCCACGCAGGATTACACAGTGTGGCATATCGCTGCACTTCGTGATCACATTTACGGATCATCTGTTCGGCGCCGCAGGCAAGTGCCCGTGCGGCAGGCACCCCTCAAGAAAACGGATGCCGATGTGAGTACGTCTGCTCCTCAGACGTCATGAACTCCAGCAGCGCAGCGTCACCATTTCGGTTCGCCTCTACCGCTCGCAGTATCGCCGGACCCACATCTGCGGGGTCCGACACACGCTCGGA
>CAUZJA010000175.1:0-5966 GCA_963579925.1 Dehalococcoidia bacterium
ATACTGACAGAACGTTGGAGGAGGGAGTACAACACGATCCGACCACACAGCTCACTTGGATACCGACCGCCAGCCCCAGAGGTCATCATGCCCAGGCTACAGCTAGTCGGAGAACCGAGATAATGGGTGGTAACGGTCTTCGGGGCAGGTCACAACCGCCTCGGTGCGGTCGCTGACGTTCAGTTTGCTGTAGGCGTGCGTCAGATGTGATTTCACGGTGGCCTCAGTGATGTTGAGTTTGCCGCCAACTTCCTGGTTGGTCATACCAGTTGCAATGAGGGTCAGGATCTCCTTCTCGCGAGTGGTGACATCCGTCATCTTCTGTTCGCTGGTAGAGCCGCCAGCCATGCGGTCGAAGAGTATCGACGCCACGGCAGGATCAATCGTGGATCCGCCTATCCTGTCGGTTTTGATAGCGGCGATCACCTCAACAGAGCCCGAGTCTTTGAGAAGGTATCCACGCGCTCCCGCCTGAATTGCGCCGGTGACATCAGGCTCTCCTGTGGAGCTGGTGAATATGAGGATTTTTGTCTCAGGCGAGTCGATTCGAATCTGATTGGCGGCGCTCACACCACTCATGTCTCCCAGACGGAGATCCATGACGATTACGTCTGGCTGTAGCGCCCTGCAGATGCTGATGGCCTCTGAGCCGGTTGAAGCTTGCCCCACGAGTTCAATGCCCTGTGCCCGACTGATTGCAGCTTCAAGTGCCTCTCGAATGATGGAATGGTCATCCGCGATCGCAACACGTATGTTGACCGCATCGGTTTCCCCTAGCGGTGTCACTGGCCCTATCTCATTCAGCATGCATCTCGGCCGATCTGAATCTCAAACTGCAAATTCCTGCAACGCGCCCTGACTAGTGTTGTGAATCGACTGCAGGCGCATCAATCGTGGAGCACATCATCGCGGCATTCGCACTAATGTGTGTTCACAGAAGTAACTTCTCCGTAAAGATCTGGTTGTCTGATCAAAAACAGTGGGTGGCCAGGATCAAATCATTAAAAAAGGAAGGCCGATCACAAGAGATCGGCCTTCCCCGCCCACGGATACAGTGAGCCGGGGCGTGGGCAAAACTTACCGTCGCCAGGGCCACGTGGCCCCGTCCCATACTCACTCATGGCTCCTGCGGCCTGACACGTCTAGATGCCAAACCGCAGTAGATGCTGTTGAGCAACCAATTACATTGGATTGCTCAACAGATACTTATCAGACTATTCACAACCTTCAGTCGTATAGAATTCAACAAACATTCGTTTCAATCGTTACACAGCCGGCCGCTAGCCTGCAGAAAATGTAGTACTGCCTGGACTCTGCCGTGTTGATCAGGTTGGCCCCTTGCTCCCAGCTTTTCCAGAATATTCGAAAGATGATTATCCACGGTGCGCTGACTCAAACTGAACCGGTCTGCTATCGCCCGGTTTGAGAGTCCGCTGGAAGCTGCTTCAAGAACTGCTTTCTCTCGATTTGTCATGTCATGCAGGGGATCTAGTTCTTTGCCTGAAGCGAGTAATTGAGTGATCGCGGGATTCAGAAGTATTCGTCCACTGGCTACGACTTCTACGGCGGTAGAAAAACCCTGAGTCTCTTTGAACATGCTTCGGTTCACGAGGCCAACGCCATGGGTATCGCAATTGAGCAGTTCCGTAGCTTCAGTGATACTCACGTGATCTGCGATGAACATCAGGCTTGAACCAGGAAACAGCCGGGCAGCCTCACCCAGCGTGGCCAACCCTCCAATGGATGGCAGTGCCCTGCTGACGATCAGCACATCTCCGCTCAATTCGGACATAGATCGCAGGGCGCTATCTGAGTTTCCGACAGAGTCCACCAGATCTATTCCTGAATGTAGGTTCAGTGCCGTTGTATATGCAGCGCGCTCCAGGCCATGCTCTACAGCGATGATCGCTCTGGGTCGTGAGATGGGCGTAACCGAGGTCTCCTGCTCCAGTAGTTCAATCATCGACTCAAACTTGCCATTGGCTGCCTGGGTGGGCTAATTTCCTTAGCGCCAGTAGCTGACTGCTTTTCTGAGTAAATCACCAGGAATATAAGGTTCATGTTCAATCGGTATTTACTATCAACATATGTGTTCACATATCCGCGATGTTTATTCATCACTTTTTCGACGATAATTTTATCCAGATTTAGTGAACCCAATGGATGTTGATGGGGCTGAACCAATGCCTCATCACCCCCTCCCGCTTCGGTATGTTCCCACCCCACTGCCTTGATGGAAAGCGTGATCTGCCCGGCGTGAGCGTCCAGGAATAGCTCAAGATCGTCATCACCATCTCCGCTCTCCGCAACCATGCCGGCGGCCACAGAAAGGGCGGAACAGACCAGTTGAGCATCCACGTAAGCGAATAGTGATCCCAGCGGTCGATGATCGTGACGAACGATAATTGTTGTGGCGACTGGTGGTTCATATCCCGCTACCCAACCGGTCAGGAGTGCTCGAAGGTCCGTTGTGTCCATCGCGTGCTCATCGCCATCCGACTCAAGAATTATGGCGAAGAATGCCCGCTCCAAACGGTCATTCAAGTCTGAGGCAGAGCGTTTGATTCTCTCCACCTGAGTGCGTTACCGGTTAGTCAGATTATTGTCCCCATGAGTCAGCAGAAGCTCTGAAAACGCCCTAATGGACGCGATTGGGTTTCGAAGGTCGTGTTTCGCTGCTGAAATCAGGTCGTCTCGAACTTCTGAACCTGATGAAATTCTAGCGGCTTTGCTCTGCGGATCAACCAGACTGGTCACTTGAACATCCTCAACTGTCATTTGGAGTCTTCTCTTAGTGCGAACGATCTTGCGCAAAAGGCGTGACCCAAATATCGATGTTCCCCATCAATGCAACATCGGCGGACAGTAGAACGTCGTCGCACCATTCGAACTACTCGCTCTCATCCAGAGGTAGGAGCGGCGCTGGCATCTTTGAGACAGCGCAATGGGTAAGAGTTTGAACGCGCTCAAGTTGTAGCCGCATCAAGGGAACCGGCTCAGGGATGGCGGCAGGATATTTTCTCTCCAACGGGCGTACAATCCGCCGACCCCGTTAACAGAGTTGGAATTCCGCGCTGTGCAATGGGATATCAGGAGCCTTGGAGGGCCGTTTAATGAATGGGTTTGACGTAGTTGCACAATGCTTGAAAGCAGAAGGCGTTGAATGGATGCCTTGCTTTCCGGCCAGCCCGCTGATTGAAGCGGTGGCCAAGATTGGCATTCGACCAATCGTATTTCGTCAGGAACGAGGCGGCATCAACGCTGCAGACGGTTTCAGTCGCCAGTCCGGCGGTAAGAATTTCGGTGTTTTCGCATCGCAGGCTGGCCCTGGCGTCGAGAACTCATTTGGTGGCATCGCGCAGGCCTGGGGAGACTCTGTTCCAATCCTGTACCTGCCCGGTGGCTCAGGAACTAACAAGTACGACGTAGCGCCCAACTTCTCAGCGACCAAGAACTACGCTGGAATTACAAAGCTGGCGCTTTCAATTGACGATACAGCTTCCATCACGAGGCAGATGCGTCGGGCGTTCCACGCTCTCAAGAATGGCAGGCCCGGCCCTGTTGTTGTTGAGATGCACGGTGACGTGATGGGGCAGGAAGTCCCGGGTGGTGCTGAGGGTTACACAAACTCAGACGCGATGAAGAGCGCACCTAGCCGCTCAGACGTCAAAGACGCTGTTGCAGCGCTTCTCAAGGCGTCCACTCCTGTCCTCTGGGCCGGTCAGGGCGTCCTTTACGCCAATGCGACCGAAGAACTTCGTGAGTTCGCAGAACTGACTCAGATTCCAGTGATCACGACCATGCAGGCCAAGAGCGCGTTCCCGGATGATCATCCCCTGGCGCTTGGTTCAGCCAACCGAACCGCGCCAAAGGCCGTCTGGAAGTGGCTGGGCGACTCCGATACTTTCGCCGCAATTGGTTCCGGCATGACGATTACCAACTACGGAATTCAGGTTCCAGACGGTAAGTTCATGATCCACTCCACCGCATCCGCGGAGGACATCAACAAGGACTACAACATAGACATTGGTCTTGTTGGCGATGCCAAGCTCACTCTTGAGCTGATGATTGATGAGGCCAAGGCCGTCATCGGCGAGAACGGTCGACGTGGTGACACCGCAACCGCAGATCTAATCTCAGGCGTGAAGGCCGAGTGGCTGGAAGAGTGGAAGCCTCTGCTCACTTCAGATGAAACTCCGGTGAACCCTTACCGGGTGGTCCACGAGATAAACAAGGTAGTCGACCACGAGAATTCAGTTGTCACTCATGACGCAGGTAACCCTCGTGACCAGATGATGCCGTTCTACAAGGCCACTACGCCGTTTGGCTACATTGGCTGGGGTAAGACGACTCACCTTGGATACGGTATTCCGCTGATGATCGGCGCCAAGATGGCCAACCCAGAGAAATTCTGCATGAACTTCATGGGTGACCTGGCCTTTGGTCACACAGCGATGGAGATTGAGACTGCGGTTCGAGCAGGAATTCCAATCACATCACTGATCATCAACAACCTGACGATGGGTGGCTACGACAAGTCCATGCCTACTGCTATGGAGCGGTACGGAGCAGGAAACCAGTCTGGCGACTACGCCGGTGTTGCACGAGCGCTGGGCGCGAAAGCGATTAACGTTGAGGAAGCTTCCGGAGTTGGCCCTGCCATCCAGGAAGCACAGGAAGCAAACAAGAACGGTGAAGTGGTTGTGATTGAGGTCCGGACACGTCAGGACACTCGATTCTCAGCCTACCCGGACTTGCTGGCTCCCTAAGCAGGCGTTTGTCGGACGCAAGAAATTCAGCAGAGAGGTTCATGATGAAGTCGGCGATATCCGTGATTGGTGAAATTATTACCACCGCGGTGATCACACCGATCATCATCGTGGCCCTGCTGCTGATGCCTCCGACGAAGGCGATTGTCGGAATAAGACGAATGATTGTAGGGCGGAAGTAACTACTTCCGCCCTACCCTTTTCTGATCTAGTTGAGCGATTCCAATTACTGACCGATGGTTCGGGCGCCGGTGTCAACCACCGGTTGACATGATGTCAGTCTGCGTTTGACTCCGACCTTCGGCAACACCGATCTGAACGTGAAAACGGCCGCGCACCCGGGTTGAGACACATGGTGCGGTTCGGGTTTTGGCCCCGATATGGCCGCGGGGTTTTTTGTGGCCAATCCAGACGCTCTTACTCAATATCATTTAGTATCGGCTCACTATGCCTTCTGAGCGTGTACAGCGGCGAATAGATAATCTTCTGGATCAAGCGGAAGAGGCGCTCGCGTCACGTGAATGGACCGCAGTGAATGAGTTGGCTGAGGCCGTTCTCGCAGCCGACCCCGAAAACGACGACGCTGCCACGTTCATCACTATGGCCGATCGGGCGTCTGCCGTTTCAGGTGAATCGTTCACCTCAGGCAACAGTGGCGAGATAGATCCGCCACAGATGCCGTCGCCGAATGCCGAACTTCCCACATCGTTTGCCAATGGTCGCTATGAGGTCAAGAGTTTGCTGGGCGAAGGTGGCAAGAAGAAGGTTTATCTTGCGCACGACACAACTCTCGATAGAGACGTAGCGTTCGGCCTTATCAAAGCAGAGGGACTCGACGCAGACTCACGCCAACGCATAACCCGCGAGGCCCAGGCCATGGCTCGGCTTGGTGACCACCCGAATCTCATGCCGATTCACGATCTCGGTGATGAAAACGGACTGCCGTACATGGTTCAGCCACTGATGGTGGGTGGTGATATTGAGGCACTGATCGCCGACGCTGAAGACGGCAGACTCTCCCTTGAAGCGGCTCTTAGGGTCAGCATCGAGATATGCCGCGGCCTTGAGTTTGCACACGCGAAAGGGATCATTCACCGCGACCTGAAGCCCGGCAACGTGTGGCTGACTGATGATTGACCTGCCCCCCTCAAACGAGTCCAGTTGAAAGTTGGAAACTGGGCTCTCATGAAGGGAGGC
>CAUZJA010000176.1:0-5940 GCA_963579925.1 Dehalococcoidia bacterium
CTTCAACCTGTCGAAGCTTGTTCAGGATCTTCTCAGGACTGTGACCTTTTCTTGGCATTTCTGCCTCCCTTCATGAGAGCCCAGTTTCCAACTTTCAACTGGACTCGTTTGAGGGGGGCAGGTCAGTCAGACCGGACGCGGTGTAGGTTGTCGGATACACCGTTTCGTATGGCGTTCATGCCTGTGAGCAGTGCGGAGCGGGCCGGTACGCAGACTGGAGACGCCTGAGTAGGCGCGGGTGTACCGGAGCCCTCTTCAGCGATTTTGTCGATATTTGGCGTGTCGATGAACGATGCACCGTATGTGCTGAGGAAATCTGGCCTCAACTGGTCGGGGAGGATGAAGACGATGTTTGGTCGGTTGCTCATGTGAAGTACTCTTCGGTTATCCGTAGGTCTTTTTGCGAGTCTACGGTGGTCCAGTAGGCGGACGAATTGTGGGCTGCCATTCGCTTGGCCTCGGCGAGTTGCGGGAAGGTTTCAGTTTCGTGATCGCCAATGTCGGGGAGGAGATCCTCAATTTCTCTGGTGAAGAGATAGATACCGGCGTTGATCCAGAGGTCGAGTGTTGGCTTCTCTGCGAAGGATGTGACATATGAATCGTCGTCAGATCTGACGATTCCGTACTGGATTGGGTGTGGGACCAGGGTGATGGTGGCGATGGCACCAGTGGTCTTCTGGAGTTCTTTTAGTGGCTCAAGAGATTGGTCCGTGATGTTGTCACCGTTGCAGACCAGGATCAGCTCTTCCGATTCAGGCACCAGTTCAAGGCCCTTTTTCACCGCACCGCCGCGACCTAGCGGAGTGTCCTCATTGGAGAAGTGGGCCCTAATGCCGAGGTCTGAGCCATCGCCGATGTACTCCTGGATCTTCTCTCCCATGTACCCGGTGAGGAAGACGACGTCAGTGACGCCGTTGGCCCGCATCCAGTCAATTTGGTAGGCGATCAGCGGTCGATCATTGATCGGCACCATGGGCTTTGGCAGGGTGTCCGTGTATGGCCTCAGCCGTTCGCCACGGCCTCCGACGATGGTCATCGCGTACAACGATTGCTCCTCAATGTGATGCGCCCAGCGGGTGGTCTCCAGTTGTGGCGCAGTTTACCAGCGGGTTTGTTGGGTTTGGCCGTGGGATGCACGGCCTCAGCGTCTATACCGTCTGGAGCCAGTTCCAGCATTCTTCGAATTTGTCGCCTGTGACTGGTTCGCGTTGCATGATTGAGTCTGAGTTGCCGCGGGACATCCACTCGGGGAGTGCTTCGAGGCCGAGGCGAAGCTCCGCTTTGGACATCTCTAAATCTGAAGGTCGGAAGCGGACTTTGCAGATGTCGAGGCGGCGGATGATTTCGTCGGGGTCTTGCTGGGTGTGCCAGGCTACGATTACGGCGGCCAGGGCGCAGGTTTCGCCGTGGATCCAGAACTTGTCGCTGGCCCACTCTACGGAGAAGCAGAAGCTGTGGTCTGCGCCGGGAGCGGCGGGGTGCTTGAGCATGTGGTCGTCACGGCCTTGCACGGCCTGCATGATGAACTTGACGCTGGCGGGGGTTAGCTCTTGATTGGGGCCGAGCGTTGCGGGGAAGTCCTGGACGATCTGCCGGTGGAACGCGATTACCGGGTCTGCGAGTTCATCATCGAACGGCTCTGTGAGGCCGCGTGCGGCGCTGTATCGCCACTCTGACATGCCTGCGTAGCCGCAGAGGACGTCGCCGATGCCCGCGGTGTTGAGGCGCTCGGGGCCAGCGAGGACGAGATCGTAGTCGATGAGCACGTGTTCGGCGGCTACTTCGGCCAGGAAGCCGTCCATGATGCGGCCGGTCCAGTTGCCACAGAAGGTGTGGATGATGGCGCCGGTAGAGACGACTGTGGCCAGCTGAATGAGCGGGATGTTCTTGCGTGCGGCGACAACTTTGGCATGATCCAGCGCGCGGCCGGAGCCGACGCCGACGACCAGCTCGGCGTCATCAGGCAGGCTGTCGGCTGTTTCTTCCAGGTGAGTGCTGTCGAGCCATTCGTTGAAGATCACGCCGGCTGGTTGTTGTGCGAGGAACGGTTGCGCCGTCTTCCACGCGGTTGGGGTGCTCACGGCAACGTAGCGGGGCCACTTCGCCGATTCGGCGAGCGCCAGTCCATGGCCGTAGCGGATATCGTAGTCGCGGGCGAGTAGCGTCATGTGAGGGCCTCCAGGATGGTTTCGACGGTTGCGGCCGCGCCGGGGCGGTCCATGCTTGGGTAGATGCCGGGGCTTTGGACGACGACGATCTCTTCGTCCGGCCAGACCCAGATGTGCTGACCGCCGGCGCCGGATGCGGCGAATGAGTTGGCGGGCAGATTGGGCCAGGCGATGCCTTTATCGTTGGTCCAGAAGCCGAGGCCGTAAAGCCAGTTTTCTTCTGGTTCGTTGGCGATAATGAACTCGTTGGTGCGGGTGGCCTCTCTAAGCCAGGCTTCTGGGATGACTTGCTCGCCATTCCAGTTGCCGTACTGCATCCAGAGGAGGCCGCAGCGGGCCATATCTCTGGCCGTCATCGTGTAGTTGGTGTTGTAGCCGTAGATGCAGAGTCGGGCTTCTGGTGGCAGGTCGAAATTACCCGTTGTCCAGCTCCATGAGCCGCCAATCTTGTCTCGTACTGTCCACTCGGCGAGTTTGCCGATGCCGCCGCCCTGCTCTGGTGCTGCGGTGCGGTACAGCAAGTACTGGGTTGCGATGGCGTGGCAGAGGATGTTCATTCCAAACGTCTGGTAGTTGAAGACCTTGCCGGGCGCCTCGCCGGGTTTCATGTAGCCCGAGACGTTGCCGATGAGCTGCTTGAAGGTGATGCCTTCGTTATCGGGGAAGGCGTGGCGGTTCTCTTTGGGGCCAGCGCCGGGGGGGACGTCCATCATTTCCGGGTAGTAGTCGACTACGCGATCGTCGATTGAGCCGATCTTGCCGTCGCGAACGGCGATGGCGAGCATCGTTCCGTAGGTGGACTTGCTGGCGGAGGCTTGCCGGTGCTGGAACGACTTATCGTGGCCACGCTCCCACTCGGCTACGATCTTGCCGTGGCGCGATAGGAGTATCCGGTACGGCTCATCGGGCGCTCGATCACCGTGCGATGCGGCGGCTGCGTTGAGCGCGTCGGTCGAGAAGCCTGATTCTTCAGGCGTGGTGAAATCCCAATCCGCCGTTGGAAAAGAGATCATTGGGTGAGTTGGCCTCCCGCGCCGGTTTAGTCTGGTTAGGCAGGTTAGGTGCGGAAGTGTACGCCGCGGAGGGTCAGCAGGTGGGGCGGAATGACTCCACGCGGCCTGCACGTCTGTCGACGATCCATGTGTGGACGTTGTGCAGGAGCCGGGGCGGATCGACCCGCAGTGTGACGGTGTACTTGGAAGGGTCCGGGTGTGTGGCGACCCATTGTGCCGATACGGCATTCTCCAGCGTCGCCAGGCAATTCTCGCCTTCAAACGCTTTTTCGCCGAGGAAGGTGCGCACGGCCTCGATTGCTTCATCGGTTGTCTGCGGTCCGTCGCCGGGGCCGGATGGCGTGGCGGTAGCCATGGTGGGCTCTTCGCTGCTTCCACACGCAAGGATTACCAGCGCCAGGGTAGCGATCGCCAGGATGAGTATGCGGGAGGGGATGTGGTTGGAGATGAGTGTCATGTGTTCTGGAGACTTTGTGTGCAGCAATAGATGGGATGGACGGAAACTATTTAACCGAAGTGTTGGTCGTGAATCAAGTTAACGCTTTGACGCACGCTGCACAAACCCGGCGCCGATGATGATTAGTACTACGCTGAGCCACAGTGCGGAGTTCAACTCCTCTCCCAGAACCAACCAAGCTGCGACGATGGCGAAAGCTGGCTGGATAAGGGAGATGAGGCTCACCTGTGAAGGGAGATATCGCTGCAGAAGCCACAGGTTGCCGATGAAGCCGAAACCGGCGATCACTGCACCCTGGTAGAGAACGGCCCAGAGTAACCGTGAACTCCAGACGTATGGCTCACCTTCGAATATGTAGCTGGCGATTACGAAGGTGATAGTTCCGAACACGGCCTGGGCGATGAGCAGTTTGGCCGGGTGAATGCCCTGAACGATGCGTGAGTTGTACACCTGCCGTGCGCCCAGCAGGAAGCCTGACGTCAGCGAAAATGCGTCGCCCAGCAGCAGATCAGAGTCTAGCCCAAGGTTATCGAGGAAAAGAACAAGAATTCCAGCGTAGGCGATGCCTACGCCCACGGCTTTGAGCGGGCTGAGTCTGTCTCCCGCGACAAAGAAGTGGGCGAGTACGGCGACCCAGATTGGGAATGTGCCGTTCAACACGGAGCCGTGGCCAGCGGTGGTGTGGGCAAGGCCAATGTTCATGAAGGCGATCTGCACCGAGAAGAAAACGCCAAGAATCAGAAGTGGCGTCCACTCACCTTTTCTGATTCGCAGGTCTGCGCGTGTGTAGAGCGCCCATGCGAGGATGACGACTCCACCCGTTACGAAACGCAACCAGCCGATTCGGAGGGCAGGGGCATCGTCCAGCCCCGCTTTGATCGCGATGGAGTTACCGCTCCACAGGATGGAGAGGAAGAGAGTGAACACGGCTGCCGCGGGAGTTAGCGGCTTGTGAGCGCTGGGGCGCGGTGGCGCTTTTTCTAAGGGGTCGGAATCAGGCAAGTGCAGCTACCGGCTTTGCCGTGGGGTCATTTGTATCTGCCCGGCGTTCTGTGCACGTAATCCCGGTCTAGCAGGTTGAGCATTTCAAGTTCTTCGGTAGTTGGAGGAGCAATTTCACGTAAGTTATCGGAAATGCGGAGCGCCCACGGTATCTCTGCGGTGATGTCTTCAATGTATTTGCCCGGGAACAGGCCGGCCAACGTCATCTCGCATGAGCCGGTCTCGCCGCCGTCCGGGGTGTCGTATGAGAAGACGCAGGCGGTGGTGACGCAGAGGTTTGGCCCCTGGGGGTTTAATCCTGCGTTCGTTCTGCCGCCAGGGCCGTCGATGTAGCCCGCAGTGGTGCGGAAGTCGACTCGTTTCTTGAAGCGTCGGGCTTCTAGGGGCACGGTTGATATGACGCGCTGTGCTGATGCGCCGGAGTCCGCGTGGCCGCCGGTGCCGGGGAGGCGGCGGTCGAACTTCGTGTAGTCGCCAATGACCATCGTGTTCATGTTGCCGAGCCGGTCGATCTGCGCGCTTTGGAGCACTGCCGCCGTTGCGCGGCCGCCCATGACGATTACGCCAAGTGCATCGATCATGTCACCCAGCATTGATGCGCCTTCGGCCAGCTTGGCTTCTGCGATCTGTATTGGTGCTTGCAGTTCGGGGTCAAGTACCCAGTCGATGGGGCCGGACTCTGTGACGTAGGTCATTCCGGGGGCGTGGATTTGCTTGCTCAGCGCGCACGCCAGCAGCGGCGGGCCCATGCCGACTAGCACGGCGTCATCATTTTGCAGTTCGCGTGCAGCGGCGATGCACATCATGTCGATGGGGTCGTAGACGAGTGGCGTGCCAGAACTCATCGCCAGCCCTGCGCTGCCGGCTCTTCTGGATAGATAGGGTGCGTCACGCGTTGCGCTTCAAGCAGGTCTTCGCCGAATCGGTCGATGTACTGAGCTACGTACTCAGCGCGGTTCTTCGGGCCGTGAACCCAGTCGGCCATGAACGACTCTGCGTTCTCCCAACTGGTGAACGGGTTGCCTACCAGATCAAAGAACGTGCGGTCGCGCGCAAGCCGCCCCGAAAGCGTGCCGGGATGGCCGGCCCACGGAGCGTGGACTACGGCGTTCACACGGAAGCTGGGCGCGATGGTCAGCTCCGGCTGCGACTTGATCACGGACGTTGGGACGATCTCTTCTGCGGTGGCAATAATGTGCTTTGAGGCGGCGACTCCCCACTTGGTGTCGGCGAGTGGTCCCCACGCCTGGATGTTGCCTTCTTCATCGGCGCGCTGAACGTGGATGAGCGCTACGTCCGG